>DAOQAK010000021.1 GCA_035353855.1 Bacteroidales bacterium
ACACTATTAAAGCGTTTTGATTTTTCCCTGCTTTTTTCCTGAGGAAACTCCAAATTTTTTTATAACTTAGCAGCAATTAATAAAAATTATTAGGAGACATATAAAATGGCAAAATTAAAAGGTGCAATCGTTATTGATATCGAACGATGCAAAGGATGCGAAGTATGTTTAGGCGCATGCCCCGAAGAAGTTATTGCTATGGCAAAAGCAGTAAATGGCAAGGGATATCATTATGCCGAACCGGTAAAAAGTGATAATTGTACCGGCTGTACTAATTGTGCAGTTGTATGCCCTGACGGCGTTATCACAGTTTACAGAGTTAAAATTTAAAAATTAATAAAATATTTTTAAAATGAAAGAATTAAGATTAATGAAAGGTAACGAAGCAGTTGCAGAAGCTGCAATTCGTGCCGGTGCTGACGGATATTTCGGATACCCGATTACACCTCAATCGGAAGTGCTCGAATACCTGATGGCAGAGAAACCCTATGAAAGAACAGGAATGGTTGTTCTTCAGGCTGAAAGTGAAGTAGCAGCAATCAATATGTGTTATGGCGGCGCTTCCTCAGGAAAAAAAGTAATGACATCATCTTCAAGTCCGGGAATAAGTCTGAAAATGGAAGGTATATCCTATATGGCAGGTGCTGAATTGCCTTGCCTTATACTCAATGTAGTTCGCGGAGGCCCCGGTCTTGGAACTATACAGCCTTCACAATCTGATTACTTCCAGGCAACAAAAGGCGGCGGACATGGCGACTACAGGCTCATTGTTTTAGCTCCCGCATCAGTTCAGGAAACATATGATTTTGTAAAACTCGGTTTCGACCTTGCTTTCCAATATAGAAATCCTGTAATGATTTTGTCTGACGGCGTTATCGGACAGATGATGGAAAAAGTTGAACTTGATGAACAGGTTCCCCGTCGTACTCACGAACAAGTAGTTAAAGAATGTCCCTGGGCTACAACCGGAAAAACTCCCGACAGGCAAAGAAATATCATCACTTCGCTTGACCTCGATTCAGCAAAACAGGAAAAACATGTTTTGAAACTTGGCGAAAAATATAAAAAGATAGAAGAAACAGAAGTTCGTTTTGAAAAAATAAATTGCGATGATGCCGAATATATTTTTGTAGCATTCGGTTCAAGCGCACGAATTTGTCAGAAAGCTGTTGACCTTGGAAGAGCTAAAGGTATTAAAGTGGGATTGCTAAGACCAATCACTTTATTCCCTTTCCCTAAAAAACCAATTGCCGAACTGGCAAACAAAGTAAAAGGAATGTTGACTGTAGAAATGAATCTTGGACAAATGATAGAAGATGTAAAACTTGCAGTTAACGGTAAAGTAAAAGTTGAGCATTTTGGACGTACCGGTGGTATCATCCCATCACCCGAAGAAGTTTTAAAGGCTCTTGAACAAAAAATTATAGGAGGTTAAAAAATGACAAGAGAAGAAATTATAAAACCCGAAAATTTAGTTTATAAAAAAACAAAACTTTTCACTGACAAACCTCTTAGTTATTGCCCGGGTTGCGGTCATGGTACTACTCACCGCCTCATCCTTGAAACTATTGAAGAAATGGGTATCCAGGATAAAACTATTGGTGTTGCACCTGTAGGTTGTTCTGTTCTTGCATACGAATTCATGGATATTGATATGCAGCAGGCTGCTCACGGTCGTGCTCCTGCACTGGCAACTGCAATAAAAAGATTAAACCCCGATCAGTTTGTGTTTACCTACCAGGGCGATGGCGACCTTGCTGCTATTGGTACTGCTGAAACCATTCATGCATGTAACAGAGGCGAAAACATTACTATTATTTTTATAAATAATGGAATATATGGTATGACCGGTGGACAAATGGCTCCAACAACATTACCGGGAATGAAAGCATCAACCTGTCCTTATGGAAGAGATGTTGCGATGATGGGAAACCCATTAAAAATGACCGAGATTGTTGCTACTTTACCCGGTACATATTATGTTACACGCCAATCTGTTCATACACCGGCAGCAGTTCGTAAATGTAAAAAGGCTATACGTAAGGCATTCGAAAATCAGAAATTAAATAAAGGAGTATCGTTTGTTGAAGTGGTTTCAAATTGTAACTCCGGTTGGAAAATGACTCCCGTTGCTGCTAACAAATGGATGGAAGAAAATATGTTTCCTTTCTATCCACTTGGAGACATTAAAGTCCCGAAAGAATAATCAACTTTGAACATTGAAACTTAAACTTAAACTTTAGAAAAAATGACCGAAGAAATAATCATAGCCGGATTTGGCGGACAAGGCGTACTCTCAATGGGAAAAATTCTTGCTTATTCAGGAATCATGGGAAATAAAGAAGTCAGCTGGATGCCTTCATACGGCCCCGAAATGAGAGGCGGTACTGCCAATGTAACTGTAATCATCAGCGATGAAAGAATCAGTTCACCTATTCTTTCTGAATTTGATACAGCAATTATCCTGAACCAGCAATCGATGGATAAATTTGAAAAATCGGTAAAAAAAGGCGGTTGCCTTATTTATGATGGTAATGGAATTACTCGCCATCCCGAAAGAAAAGATATCAATATCTATCGTATCGATGCTAATGATGAAGCCGCAAAACGCGGAATCCAGAAAGTTTTTAACATGATGGTATTAGGTGGTTATCTTAAAATTAAACCTATTGTATCATCTGAATTCATTCATAAAGGACTGGAGAAATCTTTACCCAAAAGACATCACAACCTTATTCCTGATAACGAAAAAGCTGTGGAAATAGGAAAAGAAATCATCAAACAAATTCACAAAGCGAATTAATAAAATTTTATTTTTTCAAAAGCCTTCCTGGTAAGGAAGGCTTTTTTTTGCTTTAAAATATGGATGAAAAAAGTTTAAAAAAACTTCTCGATTTAAAATATAAACAATTCAATACGGTAGAATTTATTTCCTCCGATCCGGTTTCTATTCCTCATCTTTTCTCAAAAAAAGAAGATATTGAGATTTCAGGATTTCTCACTTCAACCATTGCATGGGGGCAAAGAACTACTATCATAAAAAATTCATTAAAACTAATGGATATGATGGATATGAATCCGCATGATTATGTTTTAAATGCCAATAAATACGATTTACGAATATTAAGAAAATTCGTTCACCGCACTTTCAATGGAAATGATTGTTTGTATTTCATAAAGTCATTGAAACATATTTATAAAAAGTACGGCTCCCTGGAAAATGCATTTCTGGTGGGTTATGATAAGGATAAAACTATTCGTACATCAATTATTGAATTCAGAAAAATATTTTTCTCACTGGTTCACGACCCGCATACAGAAAAACACATTTCCGATCCTCTTAAAAATTCATCATGTAAAAGATTAAATCTTTTTCTTCGTTGGATGGTTCGCAAAGACAATAATGGCGTTGACTTTGGAATATGGAAAAAAATTCCTTCCTCTGCCCTGCTTTGCCCGCTTGATTTACATACCGGCAATGTTTCAAGAGAACTCAGAATTACAACCAGGACAAAAAACGACTGGATTGCCGTAGAAGAAATTACTGATAAACTAAAAAAATTCGACCCTACAGATCCTGCAAAATATGATT
Source organism: Bacteroidales bacterium (assembly GCA_035353855.1). Taxonomy (NCBI): domain Bacteria; kingdom Pseudomonadati; phylum Bacteroidota; class Bacteroidia; order Bacteroidales; species Bacteroidales bacterium. Next base: position 3,593 of record DAOQAK010000021.1, read on the forward strand.
TTGCACTTTTTGGTATAGGTGTTAATAATATTCAAAAATAATTCCTGTCATGCTGAGTTCATCGAAGTGTGACCAAGCGAAAATAAGTCATGCTTTGCATAAACTTAGCATGACATAACATATCAAAAAGAATTTTGTAATTTTACAATAGAAAAAATATTTTTATGAAAATTGCAGTAGTAGGTTTTGGCGCAGCAGCCATAGGTTTTATTGAAAAACTTAAAAATTCGGAACATGAAATTCATGTTTTCGAAAAAAGTCCTGATATATATTCTTCAAGTATTTCAGGTATCCGTGCCGACGGAAAACTTTTTGTTTCAAAGGAAATGGGCGGCGATATCGACATTGACCTTATGCTTCAAAAAAAACTGGTTGATTTTTATATCAACCACACCGAAAATAAAAGTATTGAAAGAGGAACATCATTCGGCAATACCGAATATTACGATAAGTTTTACAAAAAAGGATTTCAGCCTATCAATGCAGAGTTCTATCACTTAGGAACCGACCAGCTGAAAGAAGTACTTTATCATATTTATGAAAATTTTAAATCCTGTACCAATATTCATTTTCATTTCGATTTCAATGTTACCTCTGTTGAAAAATCGAACGGACAAATAAAAATAAACCACACCGAACTGTTCGATAAAGCCGTGGTTGCCGTGGGACGCAGCGGTCATCCCCTGATAAAGACCATCATAAAAAAATCACCAAAATTAATTCTTGATAATACCAAAGTAGATCTAGGAATACGCTTTGAACTTCCTGATCATATCGTTGCTGACCTTAATAAAGAAATGTACGAATTTAAAGTTCGTTATAAAAGCCGCACCGGGTATATTGTCCGCACATTCTGCAACAACCCATCCGGCTTTGTAGTGCTCGAAAATTATGGTGATTTCACAACTGTTAATGGTCATTCCAAATTGAAAGAGAAAAGCAGGAACACTAATTTCGCTATTCTTTCTACCATACAGCTAACCGAACCTTTCAATGATCCAACAGGATATGGTTCACATATTGCAAAAATGTCAAATTTACTTGCCGGACAAGGTAAAGTGATTTTGCAAACCTATCAGCATTTCAAAGATTCTAAACGAACCAAAAATCTTTATCGTGTTCATCCTACTCTTGAAAAAGACAAATATATACTTGGCGATATAAACCTTGCTTTCCCGCGCCGAATCATCGAAAGCATTATTGATTTTATTGAACATCTAAATGATGTGATACAGGGAATTTCAAATCCAGACAACCTGGTTTATGCACCCGAAATAAAATTTTATTCAAATAAATTAAATAACAATTTGTATCCGAATTTAAAATTCATTGGTGATTGTTCGGGGCATACCCGTTCCATTATTTATGCAACAGCGCACGGATATATGATTGCAGAAAGTTTTAATTAAAATTTTCAAAACGATAATGCTATTTCAATTTAACCTGTAAATTCTTTCATTAAAATTTTTATTCGTTTCTCATTTCCTACTATCCATACTTTATCATTTATCTCAAATACAAGGTCGGATTCAGGGTTTAGAATACGGCTGCCATTCCTTTCTATCCCCACCACTAAACTGTTAGAACGTTCACGGATTTTTGATTCACGAATATTTTTATTGATAAGTTTAGATTTTTCACCAACAGTAAAATGATGCAGCGATACTTTTTGCTTTGTATTTTCAATCAGTGATTCTCTAACAGAAGACTCAAGGTAAATTTTAAATTTCTGTAATTGCTCATCTGTTCCTATTACTGAAATCTTATCATGAGGATATAAACGCTGCTGCCTTGTTGGCACATTAATCACAATATCGCCACGTTCGATCATTGCGATATTAACTCCGAATACTTCTCGTACCTGTATTTCCGATAAGGTTTTCCCAACATAGGGTGATTGCGCATTTAATTCAAAAACCGTAATATGCGTGTCCCATGGGGTTAAAGCTTCATTTTTATCTGCAGTCTTCGTTTCCCGTCCATTGAAATTATTAAAAAAACTCGTTTCAATTTTTCCATAAAATGTCTTTATCTTTTTTGAAAAGATCACAAGTATGATACAAGAAACAATAGCAGCTCTAAAGGCTGTCCATGGGGAAAACAAGCGATCAAACAAAAAGCCCATATAAAAAACCGCTAATGCAATTCTTGATAATTGTAAAATAATCAGAGGTCCGCGTTGTGATGTTTTTAACCATACATTAGCATACGCCTGGCCATGTATTCTGCGGAAAGCAAGCGCCCACAAAAATGGCGATAATACAATAAAAGCAAAAACAGCAATAAATATTTGATTCCATCCATTATTAATAAATAACGGGGCAACGTATTTCGTAATTAATATAATGATTGTGATAATAATTACTGAATAAACTATAAGGTTAATAAAATAAGAACGTAATAATATTTTCCAATCGCTTATCTCATTTATGTTTTGCGCTCCTACACTATATGTTTCCAATGCCTTCTTCCACTTCTTTGGGAGTTTGATCTCAATAAGTTTATAAACAGGTTCAGATAAGCGAATCATATAAGGTGTAGTGAATGTAGTTAGTATTGATACAGCTACTGCTATGGGATATAGAAAATCGCCTGTTACTTTTAGCGAAAGCCCTAAGGCTGCAATAATAAAAGAAAATTCACCAATTTGCGAAAGGCTCATCCCCGACTGTACAGCAATTTTCAGAGGTGTACCGGCAGCTAATGCTCCTATTGCAACAAAAAATGGTTTGCCAAGTAATAACACAAATATTGCTGCAATAATGGGAATAATATGTTGTAGTATCATTTGAGGAACGATCAACATACCCACGGATACAAAGAAAATTGCACCAAAAAGATTTTTTACAGGTTTAATGATAATCTCAATTTTATCCGCTTTAATAGTTTCTGCCAGGATAGAACCCATTATGAATGCACCGAGCGCTGATGAAAACCCTGCGTATGTTGCCAGTACAACCATAGCAAAACATAATGCCAATGATACAATCAGAAGTGTTTCTTCATTCATCAATGAACGAAGTTTTTTTAAAATAGTAGGTATAAAAAATATTCCCGAAACAAACCAAAGTACAATAAAAAAAACCAATTTTAAAACAGACATGAACATTTCGCTTCCCGAAAAAGTCTTGCTTACAGCCACTGTTGAAAGTAAAACCATAAGTATAACAGCAGTTAAATCCTCAATGATTAATACCCCGGTTACAATACCTGCAAACTTTTGGTTCTTCACACCCAATTCATCAAAAGCGCGAATAATAATAGTAGTAGATGCAATAGCAAGTATTCCGCCCAGGAACAAACTATTTATTGTGTTCCATCCTAACATAATACCTACGCCATAACCTAAAAGCATGGTAAGCGTTATTTCTGTCAGTGCTGTTACAGCTGCTACTCCGCCAACTTTTAATAATTTTTTAAAACTGAACTCCAGTCCCAGTCCGAATAGAAGAAATATCACACCAATATCTGCCCATGTTCTGATACTTTTAATTTCAACAATGGTAGGAAACAAATGGAAATTCGGACCTACTAAAAACCCTGCAATGATATACCCCAATACCACCGGTTGTTTTAATTTTTTAAATACCAGGGTAACAATTGCAGCGGAACCAAGAATAAGCGCCAAATCATTTATAAGCGGAGGTAAATGTAACATGATAATAACAGGAGTATTTCTTTATCTGTTGTTATAATTTAGATTTTCTATTTTCAAAAATACAAAAATCAGCCGATAATTCTCTTTTAATAATTTTTGAATTTTGAAAATTTTATAAATTGGGAAAACAAATAAGTATTAAAATATGATAGAAATATTAAAGAAACAAATACAGGAATATTTTGATTATTCTTTCTTTTTATACCAGCCTGCTAAAAACAAAATCCCTATCAGTAAAGCAATCCCTGCAAATTCAATAGAATAAGCAAGCATGTACCATTCAAATGAATAAATCATCACATTCGCCACCATCTGTCCGATATACAGCAACCCTGCAAGAATAAAAACAATACCCCCAACAATTTCATATTTCCATGAAATAATTAGTACTGCCAATAAAATAAGTGTTGGTATATTGTGTATGAACAAACCTAAAAGCATTTGCCAAAAAGTTAATTGCATCGAAAAAATATCTAATGACATTAATGCTAGGAACAATATAAATAACAGTGAAAGTACCCGCGGTAACCAATATACAAAACGGTTAATTTTATATTGCATGATTAATTCTATGTTTGAAAATTTTTCGAGATACTTTTTCCAAATATATTAAATTAATATTCCCTGTAACCGCTTGAATGAATTTATAAAATCAAACTATTTATTTAGGAAGGGTAAATTTAAAAGTACTGCCTGAATTCAATTTACTTATGACCCAAATCCTGCCATTATGTTTTTCAACGAATTCCTTGCAAAGTATAAGTCCAAGGCCTGTACCAAATTCATTTGAAGTACCCGGAGTGGAATATTTTACCTCAATTTTGAAAAGTTTTGACATATCTTCCTCGGGAATTCCAACACCTTCGTCGGTTATTGAAATTTCCACTTCGTTATGTTTGTTTATTTCTGAACGGATAAATATTTTACCATCGGAATGTGAATATTTTATTGCATTTGTCAGAAGGTTCCTGATTATAATTTTTAACATATTATAATCTGCCTTTACTACCATTCGCTTATCAACATCCTCTATTAAATTTATTTTCTTTTCCGACATCTGGCTTTCAATAACCAACAAACATTCCTGTATCACATCGTGCAAATTAAGTTCAGAAGGTTCGAATTGAATGGTGCCTTTCTGTGTCATTGACCATTCCAAAAGGTTTTCAAGTAAATTATAACCCCGCTTTGATGATTCCTCGATCATTTTTAATCGAATGAGAATTTCTGAGGATGAAAAATTTTCATAGTCTGCTAAGAGCTGACGCGAAAGACCTAATAAATTATTGAACGGATTCTTCAGATCATGAGAAATGATAGAGAAAAACTTGTCTTTGGTTGCATTCAGGCTTTTCAGCTTTTCGGCATGTTGTTCAACTTTTAATCTTTCCTTGTCGTAATTCTGTTTTAGCAAAACAGCAATAACTCCAAAAATAACAAGGGAAATAATCATACTCGTTGACAGATCAAGTATCCTGGTCTCCTGGCTGGCATACTTTAAAACAAAATCAGGATATTTAAGTCCTATTAGCACATAAGCTATTGCAAGGGAAAGGTAAATACCAAATATCAGCCAGTATTTTTTTTTCGAATTACTGTATATAAAAGCAAAAGTTCCTAAAAAGAAATAAAATGTACCTGCACCTTCCACACCCTGGCTGTAATACCAAATCATTGAAAGTGCACTAATACAAATTATTTGAAAATATATTTCAAGATATTTGGTTATTTTTTTATATGATGATAAATAAAAAAACAAACCGAAAATAACACCGTATAAAACCAAAGCTATATTGAACTCCAAAGGAAATCCTACAAAAATATTAGCTATTATTGATAGGAAACATGCAAATGCCGCAAAAAAAGTAAGGATATTGAAAATTAAATTTTCAATAGGTAGTTCTTTCTGGTTGCCCACCAAAAAAAGACCAATTTTATTTAATACTCTTGACATCTTTAATTTTAACTGTTTCAAAGTTAAGAAATTTTAATTAAACTATAAAATTTTATTTGAAGTCGAATTTATGCTCAATTTATTTATAAAACCTAAAATTACCGTTACAGAAAATATAAACCTCCGGATAAATATTCTCATGTAAAATATTATAATTTTTACTCACTGATTATCAGCATATATGAAAATATTTTAAAATATTTTAGTACTATGTCTTGCATAATACTAATTTTATTATGTATCTTTGTATCGCAATATTCTATTTAAAACATATAAACATGAATACAGATAATTCACAAGCACAAATGAGAAAAGGAGTTCTTGAACTTTGCATCCTTTCCATACTTGCAAAAGAAGACTCTTATGTGCCCGACATTATTGATAAGTTGAAAGAATCAAAACTTATAGTAGTGGAAGGCACACTTTACCCCCTGATGACCCGATTAAAAAATGACGGCTTCCTGACCTATAACTGGGAGGAATCGCGCTCGGGTCCGCCCCGGAAATATTATAAGCTTACAGCCTTAGGTAAAACATTATTAAAAGATCAGAAAAAATCATGGGACGATCTTGTTGATTCTGTTAATAAAATAGTTTATTCAAAATAACTTATATTTAAACTTTAAAACTTTTATAAAATGAAAAAAACGTTCACCATAAATATCAGCGGCATCATCTTCCACATTGATGAAGATGCTTTTGAGAAACTGAACATTTACCTCGATACTATTAAAGGGTATTTCACAAACTCGGAAGGTAAAGATGAAATCATTGCCGACATTGAAGCAAGAGTAGCCGAAATGCTTCAATCAAAAATTTCGGAACAAAAACAAGTCATCAATATTGATGATATAAATGAAGTGATAACTATAATGGGCAAACCCGAACAGATAGGTGGCGAGCAGGCTTCCGATGATAAAAAACAAACTCACGAAACAAGAAAAAGCCGCAGGCTTTATCGCGACCCCGACAATAAAGTGCTGGGAGGTGTTTGCGGTGGTATAAGTGCGTATTTCAATATGGACCCTATTTGGATTCGTATTGCATTTGTTGTTGCTCTTTTTGTTTTTGGTTCAGGTCCTTTATTATATATCATACTTTGGATTATTATTCCTGAAGCTCGTACTACTGCAGAAAGGCTGGAAATGCGGGGGGAGCCCGTTAATATTTCCAACATTGAAAAAACCATCAATGAGGAAATAGACGGACTCAAAAAAAGATTAAACAACCTGAAGAACGATACTAAGGATGCTTATAACAAAAATTTTAAATCGATCCATCCTCAATCTGTAGCTGAGAAATTCATTGATTTTTGCCTGATTTTGTTAAAACTTTTTATTCGTTTTATTGCAATATTCATTGGTGTTATTTTTATAATAATAGGGATTTTCCTGGTAACCGGGTTTATTTCATCTTTCATTAATTCAAATGATATTATATGGATATCGTCAATGGGAATTTCAAATTTTTCATTTCCTGTTTTCCTGAAACTCTTTATCAGCTCCCCTGCTCAAATCACATTTGCTCTTACAGGACTGTCGCTGCTTATAGGAATTCCCTTACTTATGCTTATTTATAACGGAATAAAACTTATATTTAATTTTAAATCGAAAAAACGTTTTGTTGGAATTTCTTCTGTATCGCTATGGTTTGCCGGGCTTATCATTTGCATTATTGTCAGCCTGGGAGTACTGAATAATTTTTCGCATAAAGCTGTTGTAACAAAAAGTCATACCATTACTCAACCCACAAATGGTTTATTAAAAGTGTATGTGAAAAAAGATAATACTATCGACAACCTTTCAGAATACGATAACCGGTTTTATATCGGACAATGGAACCTTCTTTCAGTAAATGATAAAAGCATGCATTTTGGTTTACCAGAACTGGTAATAGTAAGAAGTGAAAACGATAATTACCAGATGCTAACATATTACAGTTCCAAAGGCGCAAATAAAAGTGATGCAGAATTCAATATCAGTAAAATCAATTATAACTTTTTACAGAATGATACCGCTTTAACTCTTGAACCATTTTATAAACTTCCGGAAAAAGAAAAATGGAGAGCACAGAATATTCGTATTGTAATAAAAGTTCCTTTATGGAAATGCATCTACTTAAGTCCGGAAACAGGAAACATGCTTCAATATAAAAATGACCATTATGATTATGAAAGAGAAATTGCAGGAAAAACAATGGTTATGACAGATAACGGGTTAAAAGAATATTCGCCCTCAATTCCTGCAAGCAATACAAACACTGTAAAAAGTGATACTTTAAAAAAATAAAATTTGATTGATTAATAAATTTTGATTGTGTAAAAAAGGTCATGAATGTCATGACCTTTTTTTATTGGAAGTAGTAATATTTTTTATATACTTTTGATCAATATAAAAAATTAAAATGATCACCGAAAAAGAATCGAATTATAGCAACATAGAACAGATGAGTGTTGCAGAAATTATCAGTCATATCAATAATGAAGACAAAAGCGTTGCTTTAGCTATTGAGAAAGCGCTTCCGCAAATCGAAAAAGTAATTGATGTTGTTATCGAAAAAATGCAAAATGAAGGACGCTTATTTTATATTGGCTCGGGAACCAGCGGAAGACTCGGTATTATTGATGCTGCCGAATGCCCTCCCACATTTGGCGTTGACTATGATACCGTGATCGGATTGATTGCCGGCGGTGATAAAGCTATACGCAAAGCCCAGGAACACGCTGAAGACAGCTTCATATCAGGTTGGGAAGACCTTCTCGCACATGAACTGAATGAAAATGATTTTGTAATCGGAATTTCCGCATCGGGAAATACTCCCTATGTTGTTGGTGCTTTGCAGAAATGCAGCCAGTATGGAATTTCCACTGCATGTATTACCAACAACGAAAATACCCCTCTTGCTAAAGAAGCTCTTATTCCTATTGAAATCATCACCGGCCCTGAATTTATTACCGGAAGCACCCGAATGAAAGCTGGTACCGCAACAAAAATGATTTTGAATATGATCAGCACTACGGTAATGATTAAACTGGGAAAAGTGAAAGGCAATAAAATGATTGATATGAAACTGTTAAATAATAAACTTATTGAAAGAGGCACAAAAATAATCATGGATACACTTTCGCTTGATCATGATGAAGCAAACGCATTATTGTTAAAAAAAGGAAGTGTCAGAAAAGCCATCGAAAATCCGGAATAATTTTTTTATCTTTGATAAAACTATTTTATGAAAACCAAATATTTTATAATTATCTTCCTGCTTATTACTGCTGCTTCCATTTCTACATTAACCGTTTCATGTAAAAAAAATAAAAATGTTATTACTATTAACGGGCATATCTTTAATCCTTATTCAAATCAATATGTTGAAAATGCAACAATAATCATATCATCATCTAAAATAACTTCCGGTTTTTATAACTCCAACTATACTGATATTGCAACTACCACATCCGATGCAAGCGGTGCTTTCAGCTTTGAATTCGACCAGGAAAAATCATCAGGTTACCGTTTTTATATATACAAGGAAAATTATTTTGACAGAACCATTGATATTGCTGATGCCGATATTCAACCTGAAAATACCTATACTCCTACTTTTGAACTCTATTCGGAAGGGTATCTTAAACTGCATGTAAAAAATTCAAGTCCTTTTAATGATAACGATTTCATTGGGTATTCATATAATGATATCGATGAAATAAACTGCGCTACCTGTTGTTCAAACACTGTTTTTAAAGGTTATGGCAAAACATACGACACTACTTATAAATGCAAAACATACGGCAGTAAGGATGTTAAAATAAACTGGCATGTTACCAAATTCGGATCTGATGTAGCCTTTTCTGATACTTTATTCTGCAACCCTTTCGATACTACATACTACGAAATCCTATATTAACAGAATACCATTTCCCTTATTCCCCTATTCCATATACCTCTATACCAAATAACTTTTTTAACTTTTCACACTTTTACTTTTAATTTTCAGAAAAATTTCATTAAATTTATACCTTAAATACATTAGCATGCACGACATTGAGCCATACTGGTCATGGAGGGAATTGTACATAGCATCAGAAGATGAGCGTTCACCATTCTATCGAAGGAGATACAGCGAGTTTGAATTTTCAAATACCATATATAATTATTACATCCATCCACAATGGGATTTTTTTGGTTCACGAACCCTGTATTTAAAAATCCTTTATACTGATTACGATACTGGCTTTTGTATATTGGAATTTATAGGTGAATGGAACGATTGTTTGTATAACGACATTATGTTCCTGAAAAGAAATATTATTGAGCACCTTGAAAAAGAAGGAATAAAAAAATTTATTCTGATTGGTGAAAATGTTTTAAACTTTCATTCTTCTGACGACTGCTACTACCAGGAATGGTTTGAAGACATTGAAGACGGGTGGATTGCAGCAGTAAATTTCAGAAATCATGTATTACAGGATTTCAAAACAGCAAGGATACATTATTATATTACATTCCATAAAGAATTAAACGACCTGAACTGGCGAAATTATTTACCTTTTCAAATGTTTGAGAAAGTTGAAAGTGTGATGACAAAACGCTTATCTTTCTAAATTCACTTTTACTTAACACAAGTATGAAAAAAAATATCTTAGTTATCATTTCTGCACTTTTCATTATTTCATTGTTAATGCAATCGTGTTATGTGGGACGTTTCTTCTACTGGAATTTTGCAGACATAAATGACTATAAAAAATTTCCATATATGGAAATTTCAAAACCCGGAACAGCATTCACTTTTCACAAAACATCATCATCTTATAAATTCGATACTATTGGTTATAATAAAACAACCTATCCATTCGATGACTTCATTAAACAAAATAATAGCGTCGCATTTCTGGTTATAAGAAACGACACGATTCTTTATGAGAAATATTTTATGGATAGAGATCAGTCATCCTATGTACCTTCTTTCTCAATGGCAAAATCATTTATATCGGCACTTGTAGGCATAGCTGTTTCTGAAGGAAAAATAAAAAGTGTTCAGCAACCTGTTACCGACTATATTCCTGAACTTAAAGATAATGATGAAAACTTTTCAAAGATCACAATTGAGAATTTGCTCAACATGCGTTCGGGAATTCTTTTTAAAGAAAATTATTTTAGTCCGTTCGGAAATATTGCAAAAGGATATTACGGACAAAACCTTACGGGTCAGATAAAAAAATTAAAAATTAAAAATGATCCCGATACCGAATTTGAATATGTAAGCGAAAACACTCAACTCCTTGCATTCATAGTTGAGCGCGCCACTGGAAAAAAAATCCCTGAATACTTACAGGAAAAAATATGGCAGCCACTCGGAATGGAATATGATGCTACATGGAGCATCGACAGCAGGAAACACAAAGAAGCAAAAGCATTCTGCTGCCTTAATGCAGTAGCACGTGATTATGCAAAATTCGGCAGACTCTTTCTGAATAAAGGGAACTGGAACGGAAAACAAATCATTCCGGAAGATTGGGTAAAAAAGTCAACAGTTATCGATAATAATTCAAAAGATTTATTTTATTCATACCAGTGGTGGCATAATATAGATTATAAAAAAATTGAAGATACTGCCAGTATAGCCGGTACCGAAAAAAAATTCATAAGAACAATCAAAAATAAAAAAGACGAAAGTGTAACTTATCTTCGTATACCTATGAACGATTTTTTTGCTGATGGATTCCTGGGTCAGTTCATTTATGTTTATCCTGAAAAAAATATTATTATGATCAGGCTGGGAAAAGCATCGAAAGTGAATTGGACGAAAATCATGAATAATATTGCTCAGAAACTTTAATAAAGAACCATTATGAAAAACCGCTGCCCATGGCCTAATGATGACAAACTTATGATTGCATACCATGATAAAGAATGGGGTATTCCGGTACATGACGACCGTAAACTTTTTGAATTCATGGTGCTTGATGCATTCCAGGCAGGGTTGAGCTGGAAAACAATCCTACACCGTCGTGAAAATTTCTGTAAAGCCTTTGATAATTTCGATTATCATAAAATTGCAAAATATTCGGAAATTAAATATCAAAAACTTCTTACCGATGAATCTATAATCAGGAATCGCCTGAAGATACAAGCAACTATTGAAAATGCAAAAGCTTTTATTAAAGTGCAAAAAGAGTTTGGCAGTTTTGATAAATACATCTGGCAGTTTGTAAACAACAAACCTATTGTCAACAAATGGAAATCGATTTCAGAAATCCCTGCTTTTTCAAAAGAATCGGACTTAATGAGCAAAGACCTTAAAAAACGCGGGTTCAAATTCGTAGGAACAACAATTTGTTACGCATTCATGCAGGCTGCCGGGTTGGTTAACGATCATATTGTTTCATGTTTCAGATACGAAGAAGTATAAAAAAGATATATAAAATATCGCTCGTAATTTTTATATGCTCAATAAGCATACAATATTCATTTTCTCAAACCGACACACCCGAAAAAATTCTTTCTGACTATATTAAAATTAAATCAACACAAGGGTACGAAAGCGAAGCAGGAATTTTTCTTTCCAATTTCTGTTCATCAAAAGGTTTGCATGTGAAAATATTTTCCGATGAAGATTCATCATACAATTTCGCGGCATCACTTTACCCGTTATCAACAAACAAACCCAATATCATTCTGCTTAATCATCTTGATGTTGTTCCGGCTAATGATTCAACCGAATGGCAATTTCCACCTTTTTCAGGAACCATATATAATAATAAGGTATGGGGTCGTGGTGCAATAGATTGCAAAGGTCTTGCCGTAATTCAGCTTATGGCTATGCTTCCCTTTATTGATGCTGCAAAAGAAAAAGATTTGCCTTATAATGTTACCTTATTATCTGTATCGGGCGAAGAAACAAACTCTGAAAAAGGCGCAGGGCTTATTACTTCAAAATTTTTAAATGAATTAAACCCTATAGTTGTTTTTGGTGAAGGCGGCGCGGGAGTAAAAAATGTGATATCGTCTGACACCACAAAACTGATTTTTGGAATTTCCGTTTCCGAAAAAAAATCATTATGGCTTAAACTGGATGTTTATTCCGAATCCTTTTCGCATGGAGCAGTTTCATCCGACCTGTATGCAAATAAAAAACTTTTAAGGGTTCTTATTAAACTCCTTGATGAAAAAAAATATATAAAATTCGATGATGTCCTAAGAAATATGTTTCGCAAACTTGGGAATATGGAAGGCGGAATCAGAGGGTTTTTCATTAAGCGGATCAATTGGGATATTTTCTGGCCACTTTTAAAAAAGGAGTTTGAAGAAGGCAAACCATTACATCTTTTAGTTTATAACACTTTTACCATTACCAATATTTCCAACCCCAATGTTCCATCAAATCAAATAGCCAGCAATGCATCAGCTATCCTTGATTGCAGGTTATTACCGGGAACCGATTCTGCAAAATTTATAAAAAAAATTAAAAACACAGTTGGACCAAAAGTTAAAGTTACAGTTCTTTCTTCAAATCCAGATGCTTTGGCATCGCCACTGGATACCTTTTATTTATGCATGGAAAAAAAACTTAAAGAAAAATACCCGGGTTGCGAAGTTATGCCCGTTCTATTCCCTGCCACTACCGATAATAACTATTTCAGGAATAAAGGAATCAATACATACGGTATTATACCGGTGTATTTAAGTATGCAATCCATACAGAGTACTCATAACAAAAACGAACAAATTTCGATTGAGGAATTATATAAAGGAATAGAGGTCTTTAAAAGTTTTATTTCGGATATCAATAAGAAAGAATAAAATTAATTTTTTATCTCTTTCAGTTTTTCTTCAGCCTGTTTTTTAAAATTGCCTTTTGCTTTAATAATGTCTTTCAGTATTTTTTCAGCTTCCGAATTATTTTTCTTTTCAAGATAGCATAATGCAAGATACCATTGAGCGGTTTCGAAATATTCGCTCTTTTTATCTTTTACAACTTTTGATAAATTCGTTATTGCCGAATCATATTTTGCAAGATTGTATTCCGAAACACCTATATAATAATATGCATTCAAATCACCAGGAATATCTTTCACATACGATTCCATCTGTTGCTTACATCCGTCATAATCGGCATCCCGGTATAACTGTATCCCCGACAAATAACGATTATCCTGGCTAACAGCAACAGTATCCGTTTCAGTTTGAGCAGCACCGGCTGCTACATTATTTTTATTTTTATCTTCTTTTGATTTTTTAGAACCCTCACTTTTGGTTTTGACATCTTTTATTTCATATGATTGATATGCTGTTACTTTATTATTTGCATAGGGTACTTCAGCATTTCTTGCTTCCGATTTATCAGTAACAGTATTAATGTTGCTGTTGCTTACGGTAGTTGGTGAACTTACAGCTACTTCTTTTTCAGCAAGTGCATCGTTTGCATTTTTGGTTTCGTCAGCTTTATAATAATCAGCATATGATGGAGCCTGAACAGCACTTTGTTCTGTTGAGTTTATAACAACACTTTCTGAGATATTATTATTAACATCTTCAACCGGTTCTGATTTTTTTTCCAGATGCTGATTAATAATTACAGCTACACTATCCGCTTTTTTATAATTATTCTGTTTTTGAACCAAACTTTTTTCTAAAGATTTTTCTTGATTTTCATTTTCACCACCTATTATTTTTTCCTCCTTAGCTTCATTTTCATTTCTCAGGGCAACCATTTTATCTTTTTCCTGGTTAACCAAAAAATATCTTATGACAAATGTCAACCCAACAAGAACAATGATTATAGCCGCGGCAGCCATGCGCATCCTGAAATTGAAATAAACAACTTTAGGTTTAGATTTCGAGTCTATTTTTTTTAATATATCTTCAACTGCCGGTTTAAATTTCGATTTATTCTTTATCAAAGAAATTCCTTCCAAAGCATCGGAACATAGCTGGCAATCGAGCAAATGTTTTTCTACAAGGTGCATCTCTTCCTGGCTTAGCCTGTTTTCAGAATAGGCCAGAAGGACATCGGACGACAAACAATCTGTTTCCGAAAAAATATTGTTTAACTTATTGTTCATACCTGTCGCCTATAAAAATTTTCAAATTTCTTTTTCCGTTCTGAATATAGCTTTTAACCTGATTCATGCTGTATCCCGTAATTTCTGCCACCTCCTGGTAACATTTGCCTTGCAGGTAAAACAGCTCTACACAGGTTTTCTGTTCTTCATTCAAACTTTTCAATCCTTCATTCAGATAAAAAAGATTTGTTTCGTCCCCGTTTCTGTTATCAAGATGCAAAGAATAGTCTGATTCCATAATTACCGGGAAATCTTTTTTCATCTCTTCCGACTTCAGCAACAGCGATTGCTCCTGCCTTAGCTTCATCAGGCAATGATTTCTTGCAGTAGAATGAAGCCAGCTTTTAAAATTTCCGACGTTGTACTTTTTTAAATCTTCGAAAAGTTTTTCAAAAATCTGCATCACGGCATCTTTACTTTCATCTTCGTCTTTCATGTATTTCAAACATACTGCATAAACAAGATGAGCATATTTTTTGTAAAGCTCGCCAACAAAGCATTTATCACCTGTCCTCTTGTAGGAAGCAATCAAATCGGGATCTTCAGCAATATTTGATTTTTTGAAACGAAACAAAATATTTTTTCTTTTTGTAAATTTAAGAATAAATCACCATCTAAAAATATATTTTATAAATGTTGAAAATGAAATTTTATCTCAACAATACTTCACAAAAAAAAGTTAATAAAATCTTAATAAAATTTTTTGAAATGTATTTTTTTAAAAGCAAAAACATATTAGTATTGCAGTATAAAATTTTTTATTTAAAATATTATCCATATATATAAACCCAAAACATCAATCTACACCGAAAATAAAGGAGAAAATGAAAAATCCGAATCAACGGGAAACAGAAAATAAAAAAATTGAAATTACCATCGACGACGAACCTCCAAGCCAAAAAAGCTTAATTGATTTCCGGCAAGAATTTTTATCCAACTTTAAACAAACAATTGCAATAGAGAAAGAACCTGATTTTAATATAATCAGTGACAACTCTAGAAAATTCATGAAGAAACATTTCCCGAACGTCAGCGACACAGAATGGCTTGACTGGAAATGGCAAATCAGAAATTCCATCACTTCAAAAAATCAGTTGCAGCAATTAGTACAACTCAACATCAAGGAAAAGAATTTTTATTTCTTTAGTGAAGATTCGCTCCCATTGCGCATTACGCCGTATTACGCAAGTTTGCTTGAAGAAAAACCACGCACCAACCCAATTCGTAAATGCGTGATTCCTTTGGAAGACGAATACATAAAATCGGAAGGAGAAAATGCCGACCCGTTGTGCGAAGAGCACGATAGTCCTGTTCCAAATCTCGTACATCGATACCCCGACAGGGTTTTACTCTTAGTTACAGGATTCTGTTCTACCTATTGCAGGTATTGCACCCGTTCACGAATGGTTGCAAAAGAAAAAAATTACAAGTTCGAAAAAACAGACCTTGAAAAAGCTT
The DNA here is from genome assembly GCA_035353855.1 of Bacteroidales bacterium. Taxonomy (NCBI): domain Bacteria; kingdom Pseudomonadati; phylum Bacteroidota; class Bacteroidia; order Bacteroidales; species Bacteroidales bacterium. The sequence continues at coordinate 19,724 of DAOQAK010000021.1, forward strand.
TTGAATACATTGCTTCAAAAAAACAAATCCGTGATGTACTTCTTTCCGGCGGCGACCCGTTAACCTTAGGCGATAATCAACTTGATTATATTCTAACGCGACTGAGAAAAATTCCGCATGTTGAATTTATCCGCATAGGAACAAAAGTTCCGGTTGTGTTGCCACACAGAATTACTCCATCGTTAATTTCTGTTCTGAAAAAACATTCACCTATCTGGTTGAGCATTCATTTTACTCACCCTGTTGAAATGACTCCCGAAACCAAGGAAGCCTGCGACCGCCTTGCTGATGCAGGAATTCCTTTAGGAAGCCAGACTGTTCTACTGAAAGGAATAAACGATGAAGTAGCTACCATGAAAAAACTGGTTCACGAACTTTTGAAAATAAGAGTTCGTCCGTATTACTTATACCAGTGCGACCCTATTTCAGGTTCATCGCATTTTAAAACTACTGTTGAACGCGGGCTTGAAATCATACAAGGGTTACGTGGTTATACTTCAGGATATGCTGTGCCTACCTACGTAATTGATGCTCCCGGTGGTGGCGGAAAGATTCCGATACTACCTGAATATTTTATCGGACGTGAAGGCGGCTATGTGTTACTGAAAAATTATTCAGGTAAAGAATACAAATATCCTGACTTCTGTTAATTAATCATTTTAATTTTAAATTTCCATTAGCATGAAAGTAGGAATAGCATACGATTTAAAATCCGATTATATTGCCGATGGATTTACCGAAGAACAAGCTGCCGAATTCGACAGCGAAGAAACCATTGAAGGTATTGAATCAGCATTAAAAGCAAACGGACATCGCACACAGCGCATAGGAAATGTTCGTTCGCTTTTAAGCATGCTGCATAACGGAAAAAAATGGGACATCGTTTTTAATATTTGCGAAGGTTACTACGGAATAGGCCGTGAGGCACAGGTTCCCGCAATACTCGACATTTATAACATTCCCTATACTTTTTCCGATGTACTGGTAAATTCACTCACGCTTCACAAAGGAATGACCAAAAGGGTTATGCGTGATTTAGGAGTTCCTACTGCCGATTTTGAAATTGTTGAATACGAAGATGACATCAACCGTATTGATCTACCTTTCCCGCTTTTTGTAAAACCTGTTGCTGAAGGAACCGGAAAAGGTATTGACGCTACTTCAAAAGTTAATAATGTCAGCGAACTTAAAGAAGCTTGCATGGAAAGACTTCTTCAATACAAACAACCTGTATTGGTAGAAACCTTTTTACCCGGCCGTGAATTCACTGTTGGAATAATCGGCACCGGCAAAAATGCCGAAGCTGTAGGATTAATGGAAGTTTGCTTCCGCGAAAATGAAACATCAAAAATTTATTCATACAACTCAAAAGCACATTACCAGGATTTGATCGATTATAAAATTCCTGAAGATGAACTTACCCAGAAATGCAAAGACGTTGCCTTGCAAGCTTGGCGTGGACTGGGTTGCCGCGATGGGGGAAGAATTGATTTGAGGCTCGATAATAACGGCATTCCCAATTTTATTGAAGTGAATCCTTTGGCAGGACTCAATCCTATTCATTCCGACCTTCCCATCCTTTGTCGTATGGCTGGAATCAGCTATAACGAACTCATCGGAAAAATTATGGATTCAGCAATAAAGCGAATAAAAAAATAATAATGAAGAAAAAAATTCTGATTTTATACAGTGAAGTGTTTCCCGATTCGAAACAGGATGAACTGGATGTGCTCGAACAAGTGGATGTCGTAAGAGATGCTTTAAAAGAAAAAGAATATGAAGTTTTGCAAATGCCGGCTTCATTAAAGTTAGATGAACTCATTGAAAAAATTAATGAAATAAAACCTGATGTCATTTTCAACCTGGTTGAAACCATTCAACATACCGGTGAAATATTGTACATCGTTCCCGCATTGTTGCAACACTTACACATTCCTTACACCGGCTCACCTATAGAAGCCCTGTTCATCACTACTTCAAAGGTGCTGACAAAAAAAATGATGCGTTGGAATGGAATCCCCACGGCCGATTGGTTTGAAATGGACCAGCTTCATTTGCTCGACCCAAAGAAACGATACATCCTGAAACCAATATGGGAAGATGGTTCGCTGGGTATTGAAGAAGAAAATGTTTTTTACGGGAACAATGCAAATTATATTAAAGGCCTTGCAAAATATCCGGCAAGAAAATATTTTATTGAAGAATATATTGACGGACGCGAATTCAATATTTCAGTTTGGGAAGGTATGACAGAACCTGATGTTCTTCCTCATGCAGAAATGCAATTCTTTGATTACCCTGAAGGAAAACCAAAGATAATGGGGTTTTCAGGCAAATGGGTTGAAGGTGCTTTTGAATACGAGAACACTGCCCGCACATTTGAAGTTAAAGAAGAAGATATAGAACTTCATAGAAATATTGACAAGGTTGCACGCGACTGCTGGAATGTTTTCAAACTGCAAGGTTATGCACGCGTTGATATGCGCGTTGACAAGAACGGAAATATTTATGTGCTGGAAGTGAATGCCAATCCTTGTATTGCTGAAAACAGCGGATTCTATGCTGCATCGCTTAAAGCTGGATATTCATTTCCCGATGTTGTTCATCGTATTGTTGAAAGAGCTGTAATTTAAAAAGTAAAAATGGAAATCAAATACAGAGAAGAAGTTCTTGAAAGCGACATTGCCAATGTTCGTGAAATCATCGAATCATCTGGTTTTTTTCATTCTTACGAAATTGATGTGGCTGTTGAACTTGTTGAAGAACGTTTGAAAAAAGGAAAAGAAAGCGGTTACTATTTCATTTTTGCTGAACAAAACGGGAAAACAATTGGCTACACTTGCTTTGGAAATATTCCCTGTACACTTTATAGTTTCGATTTATACTGGATTGCTGTCCATAACGATTTCCGCAGTCTCGGACTTGGAAAAATATTAATGGATAAAACCGAAACAGCTATAAAGCAAATGGGAGGCAAAGCAATTTATATTGAAACTTCTTCACAAGAAAAATATATTCCCACTCAAAAATTCTACGATAAATGCAACTGCGAGCTCATTGCCCGCTTCACCGATTTCTATGCCGATGGTGATGATAAGCTAGTATACAGGAAGAAGGTTTGATTGTCGTTTGTCGTTAGTTGTTTGTGGTTTTGTTGTTAGATGTTCAATTTCTTTTTTGACTTTTTTATTTTTCACCACTCCATTAGGCAGACTTGATTTTATAATAATCTTCTAATTCCAACAAAGCCCAACTTACTACTTACTACTTGAGACTTACTACTTGCTCCTAACTTTTTCGTACTTTTGTTCTGACTTTCAAATTCAAACTTGAGTAATTCAAAATTATCGGAATCAGCATGGCTTCCTATTTCAAAAAAAGAAATTGAAGCAAGAGGTTGGGAACAGCCCGATATTATTATTGTCAGCGGTGATGCTTATGTTGACCATCCATCGTTCGGGCATGCAGTAATAGCACGCATTCTGGAAAAGGACGGATTTAAAGTTGCTATTCTTCCCCAACCAAACTGGCGCGATGATTTAAGAGATTTTAAAAAGCTTGGCACTCCAAAACTTTTTTTCGGAGTTACTGCGGGATGCATGGATTCTATGATAAATCATTACACAGCCAACAAACGCTTGCGTTCTGATGATGCTTACACTCCCGGTGGACAAGCTGGTTTTCGTCCTGATTATGCAAGTATCGTTTATACAAAAATCCTGAAAAAACTTTTTCCTGAAATTCCAGTTATTCTTGGGGGAGTTGAAGCATCACTTCGCCGTTTCACACATTATGATTACTGGTCGGATTCATTGAAGCCTTCTATTCTTTTTGAATCGGGCGCTGATATGTTGGTTTATGGAATGGGTGAAATGGCTATTCGTAAAATTGCTGCCCAACTTTCGGAAGGAAAAAAAATAAATGAATTAAAAAATATTGAACAGACCGCTTACATTGATAATACAAAACTTGTAATACCTGATGCGATTGAACTTTCATCATACGAAAAATGTTTGAAAGATAAAATTGCTTATGCGAAAAATTTTGTTCAAATCGAAATCGAATCGAATTCATTAAAAGCAAAAACTATAATTCAGCAACATGGCGAAAAATGGTTGGTTGTAAATACTCCTTTTCCTCCATTGTCTTCATCACAAATTGATGCATCGTTCGATTTGCCTTTTACAAGAATGCCACATCCACGTTATGAAAGCCGTGGACAAATTCCTGCATACGAGATGATAAAATTCTCGGTGAATATTCATCGCGGATGTTTTGGTGGATGCAGCTTCTGCACGATATCAGCTCACCAGGGAAAATTTGTTTCGAGTCGTTCAGAAAAATCAATTTTAAAAGAAGTTGAAACCATTACTAAACAAAACGATTTCAAAGGACACATTACCGATCTTGGCGGACCTTCAGCCAACATGTACCAAATGCAGGGAAAAGATTTAAAGCTTTGTGAAACTTGCAAACGATATTCTTGTATTTATCCTAGCGTATGTAAAAATCTTGACATAAATCACAAGCCGATTTTGGATATATATAATAAGGTGTCGAAAATTCAGGGAATAAAAAAAGTTACTATCGGAAGCGGAATCCGTTACGACATGCTGCAAACCAATGACAGCAAGGTTGACAAAGAAAATCATTTATCGGAATATGCAAAGCAAGTTATTTGCGAGCATGTTTCGGGCAGGTTAAAAGTTGCACCCGAACATACTTCCGATGAAGTTTTAAAAATGATGCGTAAACCTTCTTTCGACAGTTTCCGGAAATTCAATTCCACCTTCAATAAAATTTGTCGTGAAGAAAAATTAAACCAACAACTCATTCCTTATTTTATTTCCAGTCATCCCGGCTGTAAACTGGCGCAGATGGCCGAGCTTGCTGCCGAAACAAAAAATATGGGATTTCACCTGGAGCAGGTTCAGGACTTCACTCCTACTCCAATGACTTTATCAACAGAAATATTTTATACCGGCATCGACCCGTATTCATTGAAGCATGTTTATGTTGCACATTCTTCAAAAGATAAACATGAACAACAGAAATTTTTCTTCTGGTATAAAAAAGAAAATGTGAATTGGATAAAAGACACTTTATTAAAATTGCATCGCGAAGATCTGCTTCCCAAGCTAATCAAGGATTACAAGGAAAATAAAAAAGATTTTCGCCAGGAAAAGAAACAAAATAAAAGATTCGGAAGAAGATGATAAATGATGTTGTAATCATTGGTGGCGGTCCTGCCGGAATAATGGCCGGAATATTTGCAGCGCAAAACGGCGCAAAAGTTTTGCTTCTTGAAAAAATGCGCGAACCTTTACGAAAATTAAAAATCACCGGCAAAGGAAGATGCAACATCACCAATACCGCGCCTATGGCTGCATTCCTTACCGAAACGGGTCCGCAGCCAAATTTCTTAAAACCTTCTTTCCTTCGATTTTTTAATGATGACACAGTTGCTTTCTTTGAACAGATAGGTGTTAAAACAGTTGTTGAACGTGGCGGTCGTGTTTTTCCCGAAAGCAATTCGGCAGTTGATGTGGCAAATAAAATGCTTGATTACGCCAGATCATGCGGAGTTGAAATTCGCTGCAACAGTAAAATAAAAAGATTTATTACAGAAGAAAATAAAGTTACAGCTGTTGAAGTTGCTCCCAACGAAATTATTTACGGAAAAACTTTTATCCTTGCAACCGGCGGAGCTTCTTATCCTGCTACAGGTTCGTCGGGTGAAGGCTATCCAATTGCCAGAAATCTTGGGCATCAGGTAACACCTATTCGTCCGGCACTTGTTCCTGTTGAGACAAAAGGTGATTCGGCAAAAAATTTGCAAGGCTTAAGTTTAATTAATGTTAAAGTTAATGTGTGGATTGACGGGAAAAAAGCCGGTGATGAATTCGGCGAAATGTTGTTCACTCATTTTGGTTTATCAGGTCCAATCATTCTTACTTTAAGTCGAAGATTCAATGATGCTATTCAGCAAAAGAAAAAAATTATTTTTTCGATTGACCTAAAACCCGCACTGGATGAGCAAAAGCTCGACAACCGCCTGCAGCGCGATCTGGATGAAAACGGAAAAATGAAACTGGTAAATATTTTCAGGAAATGGCTACCTGCAAAATTAATTCCTGAATTCATCAGGTTACTAAATCTTGACGGAGAAAAAATAGCAGGACAGATTAAATCCGAAGAAAGAAAAAAAATCCGTTTGCTGTTAAAAGATTTTCGTTTTGAGGTTACCGCACTTCGCCCGTTCAGCGAGGCAATCATTACTTCAGGCGGCATCAGTCTTGAACAAATAAATTCAAAAACACTGGCATCGAAAATTTATCCTAACCTTTTCTTTGCAGGTGAAGTCCTTGATCTGGATGCCAACACCGGAGGTTATAATTTGCAAATTGCTTTTTCAACAGGAGTATTGGCCGGAGAACAGGCTGCGTGGATGGCACTGGGCTAAAAATTTCAATTCATTTTTACAGATTGTCTTGAAGTTTTTTCACGAAATATAAACTGAGTTTTTATAGTTATCTAAAAACTTTGATTATTTCAAAACTTCAATTCCAAGAAGTCTACAGGCACAATTCAATAATTCCTTGCAATCGCCGGGGAATATCAGATGATGGTTACCAAGCGGATTTTGCTTTAAAAGTTTTACTTCATTTTCATTTAACTTCACTTCAATCTGAGTACGACAGGCTGTAGCTGACTTTGGGCGACCTGTAATTTTTGTAGTTGCAATAAATGCTTTGCTTAACTTATTATCAAAACGGAAAATCGTAATCAAATCACTTTTGAAATCGCCTTCAATTGCAGTGCCTTTGTTTGTTTCGAAATGTGTCTTCACAGAATAATCAGAAACCAGAGCCGGTGCAATTGTGCAATGCGAAAACATGCAAACATCATCAGTAACCTTGTTAACATTGGCAATCCATGGAACAATTCCTGTTATTTCTTTGCAAAGCATCATACCTGCTATTGCAGTAATATCGCCTTCACAACCGGCAGGAAAACCTTCGTGATTTAATTTTGCAAGTGGCAGGCATGCCGTAACACTATCCTTCTGAACCATCGGAAAACATTCAACTGTAATTGCATCAAGGTTCCATTTTTTTATTGCGTCGTTCAAGAGTTCATCAACTTTTGCTGTATCAGTTAAATCAAAATTCTTTTTTTCAGAATAAAATTTTAGAAATGATTCAGAAGGTTTGTACTCAGAAAAATGATTCAGTTTACTCCATGAAATTTCTATTAGTTTAATTCCTAATTTATTTTCCAATATTGTTGAAGGAATTGCAGAAGCGATGAGCCAATCCGAAACTTGCCCTATTAGCCCTAGCTTTTTCCCTTTTAAATCTTCCAATGCTTTTTTTACTACAGAAAAGTTTTTAAGAATTTCTTTTGTTTCGGGTTCTTCTTCATCTAACAATATTGAAGAAATATTTTTTTCATTCAGGTATGCCTTGACTTCCGTAGCTGAAGCATACGAATTATCGTGTTGCGAACCTATAAGTAAATAAAAGCATCCTTCCAAAACCTGCATCTTTGCTGGTTGTTCAGAGCCACCAGTTAGAAAAAACAAAACATCAGCATTATTTTCAACAATCTCATATTTTTCTTTAGAAATTAATTTTTCAATTCGTTTAATCGCATTTTTATAAACAGATTCTGCTGCTCCATTAAATGCTAATAATTTTATTTTTATGTTCATTATTTTATTTTAATTATAACAAATTAATATTTAAACAAAATTTCAAAACTCTTCTAACGCAATTAAATAATGACTTTTAATGTTAAGCTTATAATAGAATAGCAATCTCTACAGTATTATAATTTTTCATTTTAAAATCCAAATCCAAAATTAATCCCACACCTTATTCCAGGTATCCAGCCAAATCCATCATCCCATGGCATTGAATACAAACTTAACCCATCAGGAATATACCCTAATTGAGTACCGACAAACAAATCTATAACCATACCTGAATATATAGTCTGATGCCCGATTGTAAAACCAAATTTATAGGAGTTTGATTTTTCAATCCCAAAGTCACATTCTGGGTAAACATGTTCTATTATATGAGAATATCTAAAGAATGATGACATATAATTTCCATTTAATTTATTATTTTTTTTATGACATAAAAAATATCTCTTGTAATTAATTATGGTCATAAAGCCAATAATTTTATATGTCAGATTAGGTTTATCGATATAATTAAATAGAAACGCATTTGTGGTATTGTATTTATAATTTGCATAGATCTCTATTGAATTTCGACTATTAATAAATCTTTCGTATGATAATTGATAACTTCCCCATAGCATACCCCAAGGATTAATTTTAATATAATTTTTATCATGACAATTTCTAAGATCAATAGATAAAGTGTCCTGAGAAAAACTATTATTAAGACTAAACATTAATAATAGCAGGAATACAATTATTATATGAGTTTTTTTAATCATAACAAATAATAAAAAATATTGTGTATATTTAGAATTATTAATTTTCTATTTTGAAATATTTTTATTCTTTACTTACTACCTGCCCTTTACTACTCTCCTCTTTCTTCTGCAACTCTGCTGCCTTTTGCAAACATTCTTTTGCTTTTGCATCGTTACCCATATTGTGATATGTTCCGCTCATATTTGAATATATCCTGTAATTATCGGGAGATACAACAAGCGCTTTTTCAAAATATAAAATGGATTGTGCATAATCTTTTTTTATTCCATAAGCAATTCCTAAGTTCTCAAGCAGCGATGCATCATCAGCTTTTATTGAATACGCTTTTAATAAATATTCAAGCGACTTATCAATATTATTTAAAACCTTTCCGTAAATCTCACCCATTTTGCTGTATGCAGGAGCATACTGAGGATTTCTCAATATCAGTGTATCAAGCGTAGCAATTGCGGAATCGGTTTTTCCGGCATCTTCATAAACTGTAGCAATCTGAATATATAAGTCATCGTCAAGCTTTTTATATTGCAAAAGACCTTTGTAACTTTCAACAGCTTCAGCATAATCTTTATTCTTGGCGCTTTGTTGTGCACAGTAAAGCCAGTTGTTCAGCGCTTCTTTCTGTGTAGGATTTAATGTCAGTGTTATTTTAAAATACTCACGGGCTTTTTTATAATCTTCAAGAAAAATCATGGCACGCCCCAGTAACACCCAACCAGCATCGTATTTTGGATGAATGGTAACTCCTTTATTCAAATAGGTCAACGCATCTTCAATATATTTCTTTTTCTTAACCGGGTCTTTTTCTTCGCTAGCCATATCGAGCGAAAGTCCTCCTGCTGAAACATTACACTTTGCCGAATTCGGCGAAACTTTAACATCGGTAGTAAACAACGTGTAATCGTTCTTCCAAACAAAATTCCTGCTGAATGTTTTTACTGAATAACCCAACAACAAAACACTTCCTATAAGAATAATAGTTTTTTCAGAAACATTTTTTTTCGTCATAAGCCAGTTGAAAAAATATGCAGCAATTATTGTGAAGCCCAGCAATGGCATATACATGAAACGGTCGTTCATAAATGTTCCTATCGAAAACACCAGGTTCGAAACAATTGAAAAGGTAAACATGAAATATAAAATCCCATACGAAACAACATTTCTTTTCTTCAATTTCAGTATTGCAAACACAATAAGTCCTACATATATTAATAACGGAATTATTGCCCTGACATCCGTCATATTAATTATCGGTATTTGTTTCGGATAATAATCATGGGTAAGTGGATGCGGGAACACCAGCAATATCAAGTATTTTCCCCATGTCAGTAAAACTGTTGCGAATTTTTGCATGGCAGTTGCATCAATAAATGGATTATTCAAAAGTTCATTGTCAATGGAAGCGCCCATAAAAAATCCCAGAACTTTATATCGTATCAAAATAAAAACTATACTTGTAATAAATAAAAATACGGTCTGTTTGATTGTTTCAATAATATTTGCTTTCCTGAAAAACAATAGGGTTAGCGGAACTACAGCAACAAATGTTATTGTATTTTCTTTCGACATCAGTCCTACAAAAAATATAAGCTGCGCCAAAATAAGATGAAGAATTTTTTTATCTTCAAGATATTTTAAAATAAAATACAATGCAGCAAACGAACCTAAAAAACTCATCAGTTCATCACGGCCTTTAATATTGGCAACACACTCAACATGCAACGGATGAGCTGCAAATAGTACACTCGCCAGGAATGGAATAGTCAAATACCATTTTGTATTTTTATCAGCAGGAAATAGCATCAGCAAAACTTTATATATCAGCACACATGAAAATGCATACATTAATATATTAATAAGGTGGCTGATAAACGGGCTTAAGCCAAACAGCTGATACTCGAGTGCAAATGTAATAAGCGACATCGGTCTGTAACGCCCACCTGCTACAAGGTTTTTCTGTATACCAAAAAATCCAACAAACGTATCATGACTTAAAATATCATCAATGCCTTTAACACCCTGCTTTGTAAACGCATTGTCAGTAATGGTCAGACGGTCGTCGAGCGTGTAAGCATTAAAAAGTGAATTGGAATAAATCAGAAAAGCAATCAAAAATAAGATATAGTACGGATTGGTATCAGGTTTTTTTTTCAACTGTTTCTGGGTATTCTGCTGAGAAATATTTTTTTGATTTTTATTGCCTGAATTTTTCTGGTTTGTATTTTTCATTTTCCGGGTAAAATATTTGAATTTATTTTTGTTTCGACAGATACATTGCTTTTACAAAATAATAATTAGCTTTTTCCGCATTACCAAGTGCATCATATGTTTTACCGATATTCCTGCAAACTGAAGCATTTGTAGAATCCAGTTGTAATGCTTTTTCAAGATATAGAAGTGAGTTTTTATAATCCGATTTCATTCCATATATAATTCCCAAATTCTCTAATGTTGGTTGAAATTTCGGATTGATCGAATATGCTTTTTCCAAACATTCCAACGATTTTTTAAAATCTTTTTTATCTAATGCATAATACTTTGCCAGTTGGTTGTATGCATCAATATAATCGGGTTTCATTTTCAAAGCATAATTAATAATAGTAATGGCTGTATCGGTATTGCCTTTCCTGTTATATATATCAGCAATATTAGAATAGTAATTCACTTCGGGTTTTTGCGAATTCAGATAATTATAAACTGTTAATGCTTTATCATCCTGTTTTAATTCCTGGTAATGAAAAGCAATATATGAATAGTTATGCAACGCCGATTCATTGAGTGTGTCGAGCTTCAAAACTTTTTTTAATGCCACTTCTGCTTCATCATATTTTTCGAGGTAAATAGAAACTTCACCTAAGCAATTCCAACCTTCAATATTTCGTTCATATATCCCGACACCTTTTTTAAATAATTCATAAGCTTCCTGGTAATATGTATTTTTCTTTTCTTCATTTTTTTCATCACGACCTTTAGCCAAATACATGGAACCTGCGATAACATTACACCTGCTGCTGTTTACCGAGGTCTTTGCATCAGTAGTATAAAGTGTATAATTATCTTTCCATGCTGTATTTCGCGAAATGGTTTTTACAGAATATAAAAGCAATACACACGATAAAATCAGCGGTACATAATTTTTTAAATTTCTTTCTTTAACTATTTTAAATAAGGTAATGAATAAATATGTTAAAACAATGATAAACCCTAACGATGGGATAAACATAAAACGCTCGTTCATGAATAATCCCAGGTTAAATAAAAGATTCGATGTTACCGAAAATGTGATGAGATAAAACAAAATTCCAAAAGAAATAATATTCCTGCTTTTTATTTTCAATAAAGCATATACACCCATAGCCACATAAATTATTAAGGGAACTATAGCTCTAACATCAGCCCAGTTAATAATAGGAATTTGTTTAGGATAATAATCATGAGTAAGCGGATGCGGGAATACAAGTAATATCAAATACTTCAGCCATGTGAACATAACTGTTGCATATCGTTCGGAAGTAGTTGCATACAAAAACGGGTTATGAAATAATTCTGTTATTACAACCTCTTTCGTTGAGAATCCTATCACTAAAAATCGTATTATAAAATATACAATTGTTCCGGCAACCAACGGGAGTATAGTATAAATATATTTTTTCAATTCTGCTTTTCTGAAAAAATAAATTGTCAGCGGGATGACAGCAATGAATGTAACAGCATTCTCTTTTGAGAATACGCCAAAGACCATGAAAAGAAACGAATAAAAAAGGTATATCCGTTTTTCTTCATCAATATATTTAAGCGAAAAATACAGCGACATGATTGCACCGATCATACACATTACTTCATCGGCACTCTTGATATTCGCAGCAACTTCGGTATGAATGGGATGTGCAGCAAATAACAGAGCTGCAACAAATGGTATCGAGGTATACCATTTATCGGCTTTAAATTCAGAAAATATTTTTTTTAGAGTAATAAAAAGTAAAAAGCAAAGCAAGGAATACATAAATATATGTACCAAATGCATAGGAAATGCTTTCATTCCGAAAAGCTGAACTTCAATAGCAAAAAGTACTTGAGACAACGGACGATAACGTCCTCCCTGGTAAATTGCAGAAGCATCACTACCTTGCCCTCCCAGTTGGTCGTGAGTTAAAATATCAGTAATACCGGAAAAACCTTTTTTAGTAAAATTATTATTTTCAATCATCAACCCGTCGTCAAGGGCATAACCATTTACCAGTGTATTTGTATAAAGAAAAAAAGCAAATAAAAAAATTATCAGCGATGGGTACTTGTTGAACAGGATAATAAATTTATTTTTTTTTTCGGGCGCTTTCTTCTGGATTGGCTTTTGCCCACTCCTATTCATGGAAGTTGATTTTATCTTACTCATAATATTTTATTCCTGTTCTTTAAAACAGATAATATTTTTATTCAAAATCGGGATACAGAATATATTTCTTTCTTATTGCTTTATATGCATCAAGTCCGCTTTTCCACGACTCACGGATTTCTTCTTCACTTTTACCTGAAATTATTTGTTCTTTCAGAACGGCGTTTCCGGCAAGGTTATTAAAATAGTTATTAAAGAAATTAAGCGAATCGTTCATTTCTTTATATGTTGCCTGTAGCCAGTAAATATATATCTGGCGAAGGCTTTTTACATAAATTTCCGAAAAATTAGTAAGATCGTAACCGTAACATTTCTCACCCTTGTATGGCGGATTTGCACAACCTGCAACGCTTTGAGGAGTAAATGAAAATTTTTTATTTTTTATAAATGGACTGCCAATAACCTGGAAAGGTTTTTCGGTGCCCCTACCCACTGAAATTTTTGTTCCTTCAAATAAACCAAGCGAAGGATACAAATACACTGCATCCATATTCGGAAGGTTTGGTGATGGAGGAATAGGAAGAATATACATATAAGAATGATTATAATCATCAACTGTTATATATCTAAGATTGCATTTTACGCCATTCTTCAGCCACCCTTCGCCATTAACCATGCAGGCATACTCAGCAGCCGTTAATCCATATACTATAGGAACCGGATGTAATCCGGCAAAAGATGTAAATTCTTTTTCAAGCACCGGACCGTCAATATAATATCCATTCGGGTTAGGCCTGTCGAGAATTAAAAATTCAATATTGTTTTCGGCACAAGCCTCCATAACATAGGTCATTGTAGAAATGTATGTATAAAATCGAACGCCAACATCTTGTATATCGTACACAACAATGTCAATGCCTTTAAGGTCGGCATTTTTAGGTTTGTAATGCTTGCCATACAACGAAACTATTGGTAATCCGGTAATGGAGTCTACAGAGTTTGAAATATTTTTTCCTGCTTCGGTCTTTCCGCGAAAACCATGCTCAGGGCAGAATATTTTTTTTATGGTAATCCCTGCATTTAACAAACTATCAACAAGGCTTACCTTTCCTATTTTAGATGTTTGATTAGCAACAATAGCAACATTTTTTCCTTTAAGCACGGGGAAATAAAGTTCAGTTCTTTCTGCTCCATTCCTGATACTGTCGTCTGTTATAGTCTTTGCAGATGTATCAACATACCTAATCTGCGCCTCTGCATTATAACCGCATAATAATACAAATACTATTATTATAATCTGCCTCATAGTTTTATTGTAAAAATGCAAATATAATTCCTATTTTAAATAGTTGAAAGAAATAATTTTAGATTTTAGATTTGATGATTTAAGATTTATTTATTCGCTATCTACTCTTGAAAAATAACAAGTATATAACCAGCAGTAAAGAATAAATGACCACCTATGACTATGCCGGAAGGCGGATAATGACAATTAATAACCAAGCCACAGGCTGAAAATAAAAGCGAAGTATTTTAATGATGAATGATAATTTTTAAATGTGTGCAAGTAGTATTCACTCAAAATATCATTTCCTTTCTTTCAAATAATATTTTCAGAACTTAGTTTTATTTATCTACTTTTGTGATTATGATTTCTCTATAATATTTTTTATTGAATTTTGAATTATACATATCGCGTAAAATTCTTTCCATTAAAGAGAAAGGCAAACTTACCAAACCGGCAGTAAATATTGCTGTTATAAGCATTATCATAAGTATTGCTGTTATGATCGTATCGGTTGCTATTTTATCCGGGTTTCAAAAAGGCATCCGTAATAAAGTTATCGGTTTCGGCTCTCATATTCAAATAACAAAATTCGATTCCAACGAATCAATGGAAGAACAACCTATTGATAAAAATCAGGATTTTTATCCTTCCTTTAATTCCGTTGATGGAATTCGCCACATACAGGTATTTGCAACCAAAGCAGGGATCATAAAAACAAAAGACGAAATTGAAGGAGTTGTACTTAAAGGAGTAGGAAGCGATTACGACTGGAGTTTTTTTCAAAACAGTATTACTGAAGGAAGAATCCCGCAGTTAAAAGATTCATCAAAATCAAAAGAGGTTATAATATCAAAACGGCTTGCAAAAAAATTAAAACTTAATTGCAATGATTCCATCAGGATGTTTTTCATCATGAAAGACAAAACACAACCTAAAGGAAGAAAATTTATTATCACAGGTATTTATGAAACAGGTCTTGAAGAATATGATAATGTATATGTAATTGGCGATATTGCACAAATCCAGTCGCTGAACAAATGGGACAAGAACCAGGTAGGAGGATTTGAAATCCTTATAAACGATTTCAAAAATCTTGACGCTATGAGTGAATATGTTTATAAAAATATTTCTTATGACCTCGACACAAAAAATATCAAACAATTAAACCCGCAGATATTCGACTGGCTTGACCTGATGGACATGAATGTAATAATCATCCTTATACTAATGATAGTTGTATCGGCAATAAATATGATTTCCACATTACTGATTTTAATACTTGAACGGACAAAAATGATAGGTATACTGAAAGCACTGGGAACAGAAAATGTAAGCATCCGAAAAATATTTTTATATACTTCAGGCTATTTAATTGCCAAAGGAATATTTTGGGGAAACGTTATTGCCATTGGATTATGCCTTATTCAGAAATATACCGGGATTATTACTCTTCCACAAGAAGAGTATTATCTTTCACAGGTTCCTATTCATTTAAATATCATCCACATTTTATTACTTGATATCGGAACAATTATAATTTGCAGCTTTATACTGGTCATACCTTCTTATATCATAGCAAGGATTTCACCGGTAAAAGCAATTCGTTTCGATTGATGTAGAAAATGTATTTTAAAAAAATGGAAAGAATAAAAATTCTGTTCGTTATAATATTATTTCCTGTAGTTGGGTTTTGCCAGCAATTTTTAGTTCTCGATACAAGCAACTCTGCTATCCCCAGCAATATTATTAAAACATTAAATACCGATTCAGCAGGAAACATCTGGTTTGTAACAGGTGATTGCTTTTCTGGCGGAAACCTGGTTTGTTATAATAATAAAACTTTTATTGAATACGATACAACCAACGGTATTCCTGATAATTTTATCACCTGCATCGCATTTGATAATAACGGGAGACTGTGGGCGGGGAGCCGCTATCATGGCATATCATCGTTCAACGGGAAAACATGGATAAATTATAATCCTTTAAATTCGGCACTTCCCGACATACATGCAAGATGTATTACCATTGATAAACTTAACAGGTTATGGATTGGAACCGATAATGGGTTGGCCGTTTTTTATAATAACAAATGGGAAGTGTTTAACAAAGCAAATTCCGCATTGCCCGATAATACAGTAAACTCAATAGCATGTGATAATAAAAGCAATGCTATTTGGATTGCCACCGATAAAGGAATTTTATATGCTTATAATTACAGCGCTATTAAAGAAATGATAAACCCGGCACCAATCGTTTACACTAAAAAAAATTCGGCATTGCCCGATGATTTAACAACACAGGTATTGCTTGACGATAGCAGCAACGTATGGATATCATCATGGGGTGGAATTGTAAAAATTGAAAATGATAAATGGAAAGTTATAACTCCAAATGACAGCAAGCTGCCTTCGTTTGTTGAATACATCATTACACCACACCTGAATCAACTATGGATTGCCACAAATATGGGCTTATATATTTTAAAAAATGATCAGTGGCAAATTTATACTCCATCGAACTCCAATATTCCTAATTTTTTTATTAATAAAGTTATTTTTGATAAAACAGGAAATGCATGGATAGCAACGCAAAGCGGTTTAGTTAAATGTTCAAGATAATGGATGTAAAAGAAATTATAATTTATTTAAAGAAGAACAGCAAGGAAGAAAACCGAATTGGAATGGCAAGGTATGGCATTAATGTTGAAAATGCATTGGGCTGTTCCATTCCTTTGTTGCGTGATATTGCAAAGCAACATAAAAACAATCATGAACTGGCACTGGAATTATGGAACACAGGATTTCATGAAGCCCGTATTCTTGCAACTATGGTCGATGATGCAAAAAAAGTTGATGTAACACAAATGGAATCATGGGTAAAAGATTTCGATTCATGGGATTTGTGCGACCAGTGTTGTTCCAACTTATTTGAATATACAACAGATGCATGGAAAAAATCATTGGAATGGGTTGAAAGAAAAGAAGAATTTGTAAAACGTGCAGGGTTTGTATTAATGGCTTGTTTCTCGGTTCACGATAAAAAAGCCGGAGATGAAAAATTTATTCCTCTTTTAGACTTGATAAAAAAACATTCCACCGATGAACGCAATATGGTGAAAAAGGCTGTTAACTGGGCATTGCGACAAATAGGAAAAAGAAATAAAAAATTAAATCCCATTGCAATTAGTTATGCTGAACAAATATTACAAATCGATTCAAAAACCGCGAAATGGATCGCAACAGATGCATTGCGGGAATTAAAAAGCGAAAAGATTCAGAATAAAATAAATAAAAAATAAAGGTGGTTTCTTCTGCGGCCGCCGGCGCAGCCGGCGGCCTTAACTCTGATTATTATCCTTTCTATACATATTTCTGTTTTTAAATAATATCAAAACATTTACCTTTGCTACACTAAAAATAATTATTTATGGATACAATAAAAACCTTGATGGAACACCGCAGCATCAGAAAATATAAGAACACTCCTATCCCGGAAAACATTTTAAAACAAATACTGGAAGCCAGTTTCCGCGCTTCAACTACGGGCAATATGCAAGTTTATAGTATCATTGTTTCGCAGGAAAAAGAGATGCGTAAAAAACTTTGGGAACTGCATTTCAAACAGGATATGATTTTGCAGGCTCCGGTAACACTTACATTCTGTGCCGATTTTAACCGGTTCAATAAATGGTGCAAACAACGTAAAGCAGAACCGGGCTATGATAATTTCCTTTCCTTCTTTACTGCTGCTATCGATGCATTGCTTGCTGCACAGAACTGTGCCATTGCAGCAGAATCATTCGGACTTGGAATTTGTTATTTAGGAACCGTAACTTATATGTCCGATAAAATTGCTGAACTTTTAAAATGCCCTGAAGGTGTTGTTCCTGTTGCCACTTTAGTTGTAGGTTATCCTGACGAATCCCCTGAACTTACCGATCGCCTTCCTTATAAAGGTATTGTTCATCACGAAACTTACCACGATTATTCAGAAGACGACATCAATGAAATTTACCGCGAAAAAGAAGCACTGCCTCAAACTGCGGAACTTTTAAGAGTTAATGAACTGGAAACACTTGCACAAATATTTGCACAAAAACGATATGCTAAAAAAGACAATGTATTTTTCTCAAAACAATTTTTAAAAGTTATAAAGGATAAAGGATTTATGAATAATGATTAAAATTTTTATATACATATAAATCTAATTATCAATATATTACCATATAATAATATTTATTATTATCTTTGTATTCTAAAAAATTATTAAATAATAAGGTATCGAAGCAACTTTTTTATCGAATTCACGTCCTTTTATATCGAACATAATTCTTTCTGAAAAAAGATAAAAATAACGATGTTGATCAATTGCCTGAATTTTAAGCTTCGAATTATAAAATAATTATTGGGAATAAATATTATGAAGATAAAAAATATCCTCATTTTAAGTCTTTTTATTTTCTCATCATTTTTTTGCTTTTCTCAACGCAGTAAAGACGGCTCAAAAACTATCACCGCTGCCAATACTGTTGTAAATGAATATACCAGCCTAACATCAAATGCAAATGCAGGCGCTACCTCAATAAGCGTTGCAGCCAGCGGATTAAATTCCAACAATCGTTTTTCGGGTTCACTAAGCGCCGGCGATCTTATTATGATAATACAAGTGCAAGGAGCTTCAATTTCCACAGGAGCACAGGAACTTTATTGGGGCCAAATCACAAATTATAATAATTGCGGTTTGTATGAATTTGCACAGGTATTATCTGTTCCCAACTCTACAACAATAAACATTGAATGTTCGTTAACCAATAATTATACGGCTTCCGGTCATACTGTTGTTGTTCGCATGCCCCGCTATTCTTCTCTAACAGTTAACAGTGGCGGCGTTCTCACTTGTGATACATGGAATGGAACAACCGGAGGAATTCTTGCAGTAGAAATTGAAGTCGCTACAACAATTATTTCTGGTGGCTCAATAGATGTTTCAGGAAAAGGTTTTCGTGGAGGTTTAATTTCGAATAATACCAAAACGGCACTAGGTATTGGAGAGTATTATTTTCCTAAAGATACATTTGGTTCTGAAAAAGGTGAAGGTATCGCAGGGTTTCAGGCAGATTATGATGTAATAGGTGGAAGGTATTGCCGTGGCGCTGCTGCAAACGGTGGCGGTGGCGGTAATGCTCACAACCATGGCGGTGGCGGCGGGGCTAATGCAGGAGATACTTCGTTATGGACAGGCAAGGGTATTCCTGATATAAGTACAGCTAACTGGGCTCAAGCATGGGAACTTGAAGAAACTGGTTTTTCCACCTCATCATCATCCGGTGGTGGCAGAGGTGGTTATTCTTTTTCATCTAAAAATTTAAATGCACTTACTGTAGGACCATGGACACCAACAAATCAAATTATCGCATGGGGCGGTGATTTTCGCTGTACTCGAGGAGGGTTAGGTGGCAGACCCTTAGACTATAGTACCGGAAGAATTTTTATGGGTGGCGGTGGAGGCAGCGGCAACGAAAATGACGGCTATGGTTCTTCCGGGGCAAATGGTGGCGGAATTATTTTAATACAATCATATGGAACTATTTCCGGTTCAGGACAAATATTAAGCAATGGCGCTAACGCAGCAAATGCAACATCTGGTAATGGTATTTCAAATTCTTATTCTGATGCTGCCGGTGGTGGTGGTGCAGGCGGAACTATTTTACTAAAATCTGTTGGAAATATTTCTGGTATCAATGCTTGTGCTAACGGAGGCAAAGGTGGAAATCAGGTAATCGCATCAACAAATACCACATTGCAGGCTGAAGGACCCGGTGGCGGCGGTGGCGGCGGATATATTGCCATTACTAACGGCACAATCACACGTACAGCAACAGGCGGAAATAATGGAACAACAAATTCTACCAGCCTCACCGAATTCCCGCCAAATGGTGCTACCAAAGGTAGTGCTGGCATCAACAATGCATTTGCTTCTATTTATTATATCATTGCTGAAGATGATTCCATATGTGAAGGAAATACGGCAACGCTTACAGCATCTATAGGAGGAACACCACTACAGGGAACAACAATCATTTGGTACGATGCAATAGTTGGAGGAAATATTTTGGGTACCGGTGCAACTTTTACTACGCCTGTACTTAATACCACAACAACATATTATGTTGGAACATGCCCGGGAACATATCATCAACCGGTTATTGTCTACGTTAACAATATAAAAGCGGATGCAGGATCTGATGTTACTATTTGCAACGGTGCCAGCACATACTTAAATGCAACGGGCGGAACCATTTATTCATGGTCTCCTTCTACTGGTTTAAATAATGCATCAATAGCAAATCCTGTTGCTTCACCAACTTCAACGACTACATATGTTGTAACAATTACTGATGCAGTTGGATGTTCTGCAACAGATGATGTTATTGTTACTTTAAGCGGCTCAATAAATGCCAACGCAGGATTGGATGTTACAATTTGTCCTAATACTACTACAACTTTAAATGCTTTAGGTGGAGATACCTATTCATGGTCACCTGCAGCCAGCCTTAGCAGTACTACAATTGCCAATCCGGTTGCAAGCCCTAATTCCACAACTACTTATACTGTTACGATATCAAACACCGCAGGATGTTCTGTTGTTGATTCAGTTATTGTAAATGTTCTTCAACCAGTTCCTGCTAATGCAGGTCAAGACACAACAATATGTACATCAACCAGTGCACAGCTTAATGCTACCGGAGGAATAATGTACAACTGGTCACCAGCAACAGGATTAAGCAATGCTGCAATTGCCAACCCTATTGCCTCACCCTTATCTCCAATTACGTATACTGTATTAGTTACTGATAATAACGGATGTTCTGAAACCGATGATATTTTTATTGATGTGTCTTCATCATTAAATGTTAGTATCATTCCAACTTCAACAAATATTTGCCCCGGTGAAAATATTTCACTTTCAGCAAATGGAGGTTCAAATTACACATGGTCTGCTGATTCTATAACGCCATCTGCAAATGGAGCAATTATAACTGTTTCCCCTCTGGTAACTTCAACATATACGGTAACGGCTACATCAACCGGAGGATGCTCGGGATCAGCAACTGTAACCATTAATGTGAATCCAAGCATTCCTGTTACGGTTACACCCTCGGACACCAATATCTGTCCCGGCTCTTCTGTTCAATTAATAGCAACAGGCGCCAACAGTTATACATGGGCTTCTTCTTCAACGCTATCTTCAACAAACGGAAATATAGTAACCGCTTCACCTATAACAACAGAAATATATACTGTTACAGGAACAAGCTTATCAGGTTGTACCGGCAGTGCATCAGTTACTGTTAATGTAGGTACTTCATTAACTGCAACAACCTCTTCAACAAATGCAAATTGCGGACAACCTAATGGAACAGTTTCAGTAATACCATCAGGCGGAAGTGGCTTACCATATGATTATACATGGAATACTTCACCGATACAAACAACGCAGACAGCAACCAATCTGGCAGCCGGAACATACACTGTTACTGTATCATGCGGAGGTTGCAGTATTTCTGTTACAGCAACAGTTGACAATTCTAATGGACCAACGGTTACCACAACTCTTATTTCCAATGCCGGTTGCGGAATTGCAAATGGAAGCGTATCAGCTACTGTTTCCGGAGGCTCTGCTCCATATGCGTATTTATGGTCAAATGGAATAACTGACTCTACACTTACTAATGTGGCATCAGGGACTTACTATATAACCGTTAGAGATGCCGCCGGATGTATAAGTTCTGCTTCTGTAATCATATCAAGTTTACCCGGACCATCAGTTTCTGTAGCAAGCATTACCAACGCAACTTGTTATTTGCCTAATGGTGAAGCCATAGTTAATGTTACTGGAACAGGCCCTTACACTTATTCATGGAATTCAGTTCCTGTTCAAACAACAGATACGCTACAAAATGTTCCTGAAGGAAGTTATACTGTTACTGTTACTGATGCAGGAGGATGTTCTTCATCTATTAATGTCAACATTACACAATCGGGAGGATTAGCATTATCAACATCATCAACAAATGAGGATTGCAGGTTGCTGAATGGAACAGCTACTGTTGTTGCTACTTCAGGCTCCGGAAACTATTCATATACATGGAGTACAAACCCGGTACAATCTACAGCAACAATAACAGGTATTGGATCCGGTTTATATACTGTAACCGTAACAGATGGAATATGTACTGTAACTTCAGATATAGCGATTCAAAGCAACCCCGGTCCTACTGCTGATTTCAGCCTCGACCCTAATGTTATTAACTCCGGTGAAATGGTTAATTTCTATGACAGTTCTTCTGGAAATGTAGTAAGCTGGGATTGGGAATTTGGCGATGGACATTCTTCATCAGTATTGCAAAATCCTTTTCACGAATTTACCAAAGATGGGTATTACCTTGTTACTCTTATTATCACTGATGACAGGGGATGTACTGATTCAACTGATGAATGGGTTCAGGTTAATGATATCAGCACATTTTATATTCCCAGTTCATTTACACCAAATGGTGATGGTAAAAACGATTTGTTTATGCCAATAGGAATCAACTTCAACTCTGAAAATTACGAGATGTCGATTTATGACAGATGGGGTAAACTTATTTTCCACACGGCCACATGGGGCGAAGGATGGAATGGAACGTATAACAACGAAGGCGGATATGATGATGTGGTAATGGATGTTTACATTTATAAGATAACCCGCTTGATAAACGGTCGTAAACACGATGACTACGGCAGGGTAACAATATTCTTTTAATTCATCATTCTAAAATATTTTATGCTATCTGAAAAAACAGGTAGCATTTTTTTATTTTAGTATCAGTATAAAATATATTTTTGAAAACAAATTCATCTTATGAAAACTTTCAGAAAAGAATTATTTTTCAATACCGAACAGCGTTACCAGTTTGTACATATTACTCCTAAAGTTGAAGCAGCAGTTAATGAAAGCGGAGTAAAAGAAGGTCTGTGCCTGGTAAACGCCATGCACATTACCGCAAGCGTATTTATTAATGATAATGAACACGGTCTTCACCATGATTACATGGAGTGGCTCGAAAAGCTTGCGCCATATAGTCGTAACGGATATCACCATAATGTTGGCGAAGATAATGGAGATGCACATCTGAAACGACAGGTCATGGGCAGGGAAGTTGTTGTTGCTATTACTAATGGCAAACTTGACCTTGGTCCATGGGAAGAAATTTTCTACGGTGAGTTTGATGGGAAAAGACAAAAAAGAGTTTTAATAAAAATTATTGGTGAATAAAAAATTCAGAATGCAGTCCCAATAGCTATCGGGAGCAGAATGCAGAAGTTTTCAATATCAATACAAAGAGTTATACTTCGGCTGAATGAATTTGAAAAATAATGCAAATTCGTCAAGATTCAGTATATTTATACCGACAGAAAAGAGTTTTGCAAAAATATTTTTTGTTCTCTGTACGATATAACTCGTTCTAAACAGTTTTGCCTTTGCAAACCTGCTAAGAACGAGTATAATTAAAATATTTTATGTTTAAAACCAAATATGTGAAACCACTGCTAATCGTTATCATTTTATCATTGTTATCTTTTATCATTTTTAAAAATTATTTTTCAGGAAACGATATCATCACAAATAAAAATAATAATTGTAAAAAAACTGAAAAAGATACAGTTTATAACAACGATATATTTACCGAAGATGTTTTTGTAAAAAATATTGACGACAAAGAATTAAATTTAAAGAATATTGAAATAACCAAGGACACCGTTATGATTATTGTATGGTGTAAAACATGTGGCGCTTGTATAAAATATATGGATTGGTATAAAACCAAAAACAAAGAAAAGAATTATCAAATACTTGCGATTGCAATAAATAAAAATGATACTATTGATAAAGAAAAAGAAATTATCAATAAACACCAATGGCCATTTCAAATTTTCTTTGATAAAAATCAGAACCTGGCAAAATTCTTAAATAAAAAAGGATTCTACAGGAATCCGAACTATAAGATTAGAGGAGAAGGATTCACTTCATTTCCTTATATATTCATGTTTGTAAAGAATAAGTTTTTCTGTATCAGTTGCGATAAATATGCGAATCCATTCTGTAATTAAAAATTCTTTATTAATCAAAAATATAATATATGAAAACCTGTTCTGTTGATGAAAATAAAAAAAATTGTAATTGCTCCTACCCTTGTTCACGAAAAGGAATATGTTGCGAATGCATCGAATATCATAGGAGTAGCGGGGAATTACCTGCCTGTTATTTCAATAAAGAATATGAAGCGACTTACGACAGGTCGATGAAGAATTATTTAAAAATGAAAAGAATATTAAGATTTGTTTTTATACAATTACTATTTATAACTTTAATTACTGATAATGGAATATCGCAAACTGAAAATTTTCCATATAGTTGGTATTATAAATATATAAGTAAAGCTGAGGTATACAAAACCAGAAATAATTTAGATTCTGCATTTTGTTATTATAAAAAAGCATTTGTTGTTGAAAAAGCAACACCTTATGATTTATATAAAGCTACTGATATAGCAGTAAAATTAGATAGTATTAATTGTCTTACTAAATATATCAGGCAATTAATATTATTTGGAAATGATAGTTCATATTTATGCTCTAAATATCTATCAAAATTAACATCCGAAAAATTAAACGAGGTAAAACTTTATGTTTTTTCTGATTACGATTCCCTTCATAATACATATTTAAAAAATATTAATCAACCCTTGCGCGACACATTATTGAAAATGGCAAAAGATGACCAGTATTACAGGATAAGCAAACACGGGCTTAATGATTCGTTATGGGGAATTGAACTAAAAAAGACAGATATAAGAATTTTTAATCACTTAACTCAAATAGTAAAACAATATGGCTGGCCAAATTATAAAAAAGTTGGTATTGCTGCTGCCGGTGCATTTAATATAATGCTTTTACATGGAGCAAGGCGTTTTGCAATTGACAGTGAGGAATGGTTATTTTTTGAAAAAATAATGAAAGAAGAAGTACAAAATGGTAACGTTTCTCCAATAACATTTGGACAATGGATAGACCAGCATCTTACTTTAGTTGAAAAAAAGCCACAGCGTTATGGAACATCTTGGGATTTACAGAATAAGCTCGATCCGATTGAAGATATTGAAAACGTTGATAAACGTAGGGCAGAAGTAGGGCTTGGCAGTTTAGAAGATTTTATGATTACACATGGTCTTTCAAAATAGTTTTTATGATATTGATTCTTTCTGACGAAAAAGATTTTTCAACAAATGATGTTATCGATTGGTTGAACTTTTATAAAGCTAAATATATTAAAATAAATATTGAAGAATGTGGCTCAAATACCAAAGAAAAAGGTTTTGTAATTGATAAACGGAAAGTAAATAAGCTGAATGAACAGATTTGGAAAGAATAAAAATATACGCTTCTAAAATTCCTTCCCCCAATTTAAAATCAGATATAGTCTATTGGTTTCCATTTATCCTTTCTTATTCAATTTTATATTTTTTAAAAGTAGTTTTATCATTAATCGCTTTGATAGCATCCTGATAAACATCATCTATCTCGGTAGAAATAAGGAAATACGCGTTGATATCAAACAAGCCTCTTCCGATATTTGCCTTTAATTGATTTACAATATATTCTTTCGATAATTCAAAACCTTTTTCATCTTTCTTCAAGCTATCGGCTTCAGTGAATTTTATAAATTCATTAAGCAAGGCATCGCTGATCTTGAAATTTTTATTAAAAGCAGCAATATCTTTATACGTGCTTTTAAGGCTGTCGCGCTTTACATCAACATACTGTAAAGAGAACTGGTATATCAATCCTTTGCGAAGGATATTGGTATAATAATCAGAAATCTTTGAAGTATCGGCAGGAATAAAAACATCGGGCATAATACCACCTCCGCCATATACCAGACGTTTTTTAGGAGTATAAAATTTCAGTGAATCGGGAAATTTAATACTGTCGGAATGAAATATCTCACCATGTTTGTAACGATCAGTAAGGTCTTTAAAATATTTATCTGTTCCTTCATTATACGGTTTCTGAATACAACGTCCTGTAGGAGTAAAATATTTTGCAGTAGTAAGTCTTATCGATGAACCATCAGGCAGCGGGAAAGGCTTTTGCACCAATCCTTTTCCAAACGATCGTCTTCCTATTATTAAACCTCTGTCCCAGTCCTGTATTGCACCGGAAACAATTTCGCTGGCAGAAGCTGAAGATTCATTAATAAGAACGACCAGTTTTCCTTTTTCAAAATCGCCTTTATCTGTAGCATTATATGATACTTTAGAACTGTTGATTCCCTGGGTATATACCACTAACTTATCTTTTCCAAGAAATTCATCAGCAAGATCAACAGCTGTTTGAAGATAACCGCCACCGTTATCTCTTAAATCGAGTATCAGACTTTTCATTCCTGATGATTTCAATTGAGTAAGAGAAGTGTGAAATTCTTCCATAGTGGTTCCACCAAAACGGTTCAGTTTAATATAACCTATGGTTTCATCAGCCATAAAAGTTGCATCAATGCTGTTAACAGGAATTTTATCACGGGTGATTGTATATTCCAAAAGTTCTTTCTTTCCTCTTCGTAAAATACTTACGTTAACCTTAGTTCCTTTATTTCCGCGCAAATGCTTAAATACCCAGTTGTTGTTGATTGTCGGACCGGTTGCATTTTCACCGTCAATCTTAATTAACTTATCGCCCGATTGTATTCCTAATTTTTCTGAAGGGCCACCGGGAGTGGGTGTTACCACCATTATCGTATCTTTGATAATGCTGAACTGGATGCCTACACCTTCAAAATTTCCCTGTAGTGATTCATTGGCTTCTTTCATTTCTTCCCTGTTCATGTAAACAGAATGCGGATCCAGCTCCTTCAACATATTATTGATTGCCGTTTCAACAAGCTTATTGTTGTTAACGGTATCTACATAGAAAAGATCGATTATCTGTAAAGCCGATTCCAGTTTTTTGCTGTCGGTTTCAAAATTATTCTTCTTTGATTGTGCTTTTACATTATTTGCAAATACAATAAAAGCAATGAGAAAAATGAAAATAAGTTTGGAAAAAATTCTTGACTTCATATAGAACAAATGTTTCAAAATTTATAATATGATAAGCAAATATACTTCAATTTTAAAGGAGCAGAACCATATTTTAGTTAAAAAATTATAATACAAATCAGCGACTTATGTTTTTGAAATACCCGATGATTTTTAAAGCTGCAGGTAATTCATTATTTGGAACGGGAACATTAACAGTATATTCATCCCTGCTATAACGCGACATTGCGGAATATACAAAATGCAAAATCTTATTATCATCCGAAATCATTACTCTTTCAAATCGTGCCGACATGCCTACCCACGAATGATAAGAACCATTAAGGTAAATTCCATCCTTGGCAATAATTACCTGTCCTAAATGTTTTCTATTCTGATTATCCGGAAGCTTGTATGATAAAAACGCTGTAAGAGCAATGAGCAGCATTAGTCCAACCTGGACAAATAAAAAAATAATTATACCATCAGGATGGATTATAGACATGATGGTATTTACCACAAATGCAATAACCGTGATCACCCAAAACAGCGCCCACTTCTCGCTTTTACGTTGTTTTAGTTCTTCCGATGTATATTCTCTCCATTCTTCAGGCGAATAAACCCAATATACTAAAACATTTTGCCCGGACAAAATTCTGCTTAAACGCGATGCTCTTTTAAAATAAAAAGGAGTAACAATAACACTTGTAATAAACATTACCAATCCAATCATTATCATAGCACCGCCACCTTCAAACATATCCATATCAGAAATAAACGGGTATAAAAAACAGAACAGGAATATTATGGTCATTGCAAACCATGTCCATGCATAATATTTCTGACGATTATAAGGCTTTTGATATTCGAGAGGAGTTCGAGTTGTTAGAGTTTGAATTGGAGTTGAATTAGAATTAAAAATTGCACAACCACAGTTATGACAAAATTTTGCATTTGGCTTAAGTAACGAATTACACTGCGGACATTGATTCATATTTTACTTTTCTTCAAAATCAATACGAACAGAATCTTTAAGTTTCAAACCAAGAAGGCTGCTTGCATTACCCATGTTTATTGCTATTTCAAGGAAACCCGATGAGCCGAATAAAGCCAGTTTTTCTCCGGGCTCCACATCCTTGTATGCATGCGAAATTTCTGTAATATCATATCCTCCGCGAAAAGATACAGTAAAAGATTTTCCTTTGCCTGCTTCACGAAAAAGTTCTTCATTGATATTTGTAATCACATTTTCGTAAGAATCGATATAAACAACACTTCCCTTTATAGCATTCGCTTCAACAACAGGTTTGAGAGGCAAAAGTTCTCTAATCGATTTTTTTTCAAAACCCATGGTTTCGATGTTTTCACCTTTTGAAATAAAATATGCAGCTTTAACAAAAACATCACGGGTTGAAAAGGTAAAATAATCGGAATCCTGCGTAATATCAAGTTCAATAATTTTTTCGGGTTGATGATCGAAGATAAGCGAAAATATTCCGTTATCTGCACCAATAAAATAATGACCATCATATAACGCAAGCGTATGTGGCGAATCAGTAGATGCTTCGGTATTGATTCCAATAATATGAATGGTTCCTTCCGGAAAATTTTTAAAACAATTACGGATTACAAATGAAGCCGGACCAATATCAAAAGTAGGTATATCATGAGTAATATCAACAATAGTGGCATCAGGCATCAGTGAAAGCAAAGCGCCTTTCACAGCACCGGTATAATGGTCTTTGTTACCCCAGTCGGTAGTAAGAGTTATGATTGCCATTTCTTCACAAAATTATTTCATCTGAGTGAACAGATGAAATTTGTTTTATTTTTGCGTTAGCCAAAAGTACTAAATATCTTTTATGTTGATTCGGGCAAAAAAATTTTATATAAACAATCATTTGTTAAATATGTCAATGTGATGATGGAAAAAATAATTATTCTGGAATCGATAGCGCCAATAGAAATATTCGGCATCAATGACAACCATCTTGAGAAGATTCGCAGTTATTATCCTAAGGTAAAAATTGTGGCAAGAGGCGATACGGTTAAAGCTATCGGGGAAAATGAAGAAGTTAATGTTTTTGCAGAACGTTTTAACCTGTTATTAAAACATTATGAAAAATTCGGAAAGATAACCGAACAGGATATTGATTACATAATGAATGCGGAACAACAATACAGCGGCAAAGAAGAAACAGATAAAGAAATTCTTGTTCACGGAAAACACGGGATGCCTGTAAAAGCACGCACCATCAATCAACAGCGAATGGTTGAAAGCTC
This sequence comes from Bacteroidales bacterium, assembly GCA_035353855.1. NCBI lineage: Bacteria > Pseudomonadati > Bacteroidota > Bacteroidia > Bacteroidales > Bacteroidales bacterium. Next base: position 49,224 of record DAOQAK010000021.1, read on the forward strand.
GGCAAACAATGATCTGATTTTTGCCATTGGTCCGGCAGGTACCGGAAAAACATACACAGCCGTAGCCCTGGCTGTTCGCGCTTTAAAAAATAAAGAAGTAAAACGTATTGTTCTTACACGCCCTGCCGTTGAAGCTGGCGAAAATCTTGGCTTCCTGCCCGGCGACCTGAAAGACAAACTCGACCCATACTTACAACCCTTATACGACGCGCTTCGCGACATGCTTCCTTCGCAAAAGCTTTATTCATACATGGAAGATGGAACCATTGAAGTTGCACCACTCGCCTTTATGCGCGGACGTACGCTCGAAAATGCATATGCAATTTTAGATGAAGGACAGAATACAACCGAAAGCCAGATGAAAATGTTCCTGACCAGGATGGGACGAAGTTCTAAATTCATAGTTACCGGCGACATTACACAAATTGATTTACCACGCAACCAGGCATCGGGCTTGCTCCATTCCATGAGAATTTTAAAAAATATTGAAGGCATTGAAATTATAATGCTTGATGAAAGAGATATTGTTCGTCACCGGCTGGTAAACCGCATTGTGGAAGCTTATGGGAAGGAAAGTAAAAAGTAAACAAGTTGACAAGTAGACAAGCTTACAAGTTGAAAAGCTGATACACCGCTGCGAAAGCATTAGTATGCTTATGTAAAATTGATGATTGAAAAATGAAAATGTAAAATTTGAATTTACTTTAAATTATCTTATCGACAGTTTAACCTGAAATATTTAAACATTTAATATTTCTTTCTTTACTCTTTCAATTTCATTAACAAAGCTATCTAGTAATTTATGTCCTATTTTTGTTGCTCTCAATCTAAATACCTTTTTACCATTTTCATATATTGAGAAAACTTTTTCTTTCGAAGGCAATCCTGCGTATTCATCTTTATAAGAGTATAATAATTTGCATAGATCAAATTCCATTTCTTTTTTTTTCAATAAAAAGCGTTCACGTTTAAAAATTATTTTTCGCTTTTCATTATCCACTATCAAATGGGTGTATTCAAAATAAGGAACTATAAATATAAAAACTAATAATGCAATGATAACAAATCCATATAATGATATATTAGATAATTTAATTTTATAATTTTCAATTAGTATTAATACAAACGTTGATATAAGATATGCTATAAAATATTTGTAAATATAAACCCTAAAAACCTTCATAATTACTTTTATCTTTATTATACCTTGGTGTTCATTATGTTTGTTCTGAATCTTGATTAAAGCTTTAACTCATATTACTGAGTAGCTAAAATAATCAGTATTTCTTAAAACATCCAAAATTTTTAAATCTAAATAAATTCCAGCTTATCAACTTATGCCTTGTCAACTTGTCTACTTAAATTCTTAATAATTTTTAATAACTATTTTTTTACCTGATTTTTTAATATCGGGTTTTAAATTAATTTTGCAGCACACTTCAAAAACATCACACATATGAACAATGCAATAGTTGAAACAAAATTTAATTTTCCGGGACAGAAAAGTTTTTATAAAGGAAAAGTCAGAGACGTTTATAATATTAATGATGAATTTTTAGTAATGGTTGTTAGCGACCGCATCTCCGCATTCGACGTGGTTTTGCCAAAAGGCATTCCCTACAAAGGACAGGTGCTTAACCAGATTGCTGCTAAATTCCTTGACGCTACCACCGACATTGTTCCCAACTGGAAAATTGCTACCCCCGACCCTATGGTTACTATTGGGCATCGTTGTGAGCCTTATGCTGTAGAGATGATTGTTCGTGGTTACCTCACCGGAAGCTCATGGCGTGAATATAAAAAAGGTGCACGCCAGATTTGCGGTGTTCCTATTCCAGATGGAATGAAAGAACATGAAAGATTTCCCAATCCGATACTAACTCCTACAACCAAAGCAGAACAAGGCAGACACGATGAAAATATTTCGCGCGAAGAAATCATTAATGAAGGTTTGGTTCCTGAAGCAGAATACAAATTACTGGAAAAATATTCGATCGAACTTTTTAAACGTGGTTCCGAAATAGCCAGCAAAATGGGGCTGATACTCGTTGATACAAAATATGAATTCGGAAAGAAAGATGGAAAAATAATTTTGATTGATGAAATTCACACTCCCGATTCATCACGCTATTTCTACAAAGAAGGTTATGAAGAACGCCAGGCAAAAGGTGAAGCACAGAAACAACTTTCAAAAGAGTTTGTTCGCGAATGGCTCATGGCTCATGGTTTCCAGGGACAGGCAGGAGAAAAACTTCCTGAGTTGACAGACGATTTTGTAAAAGAAATCTCGGAACGTTATATCGAATTATACGAAAATATTATCGGTGAAAAATTTGTAAAAGGCAATACCGATAATGTTGTGGAACGAGTGAAGAACAATATTGATAATTTCCTGAAGACTTATAAAAAATAGTTTGGGCTAAAGCCCGGAGATAGAAAGATTCTTCAGCCCCGACCTAAAGGTCGGGGCTAATTTTTTGTATTCTTTTTTCTTTTTAAAATAAAGAGTGGCGGGACTTAAGTCCCGCCACTCTTTTTAAATATCATTTTAATCTGATTTATTTTTTCTTACCCGTTCCATTCACAAATTTCTCAGCAGCAACAAGAGCTTTATATGCATTAGCCTCACCACCTGTTTTGCATAGTTCAGCAAAGGACACTTTCTTTACTTCAGCTTTTTTTGAATCCAAATTTGGTAAATTGACTTTTAATTTTTTATAACTCACTACCGATTGTAATAAAATATCTTTTAACTGAACCGCTGTCAACCGTGGGTAATACGACCAAACCAATGCAGCTATGCCCGAAACAACCGGGCATGAAAAACTGGTACCATTGGCATCATCATATTTATTATTGGGAGTTGTAGTAACAATGCTTACGCCGGGAGCAAACAAATCAACACTTTGTCCGTAATTTGAAAATACCGCAGCAAATTTATTATCTTTTAGTTTAGACGAAGCGCCAACATTCATAAGGTTCTTCACTATCGAGTTATCATTTAATATTTTTGAAGGATAATGTTCAATACTATCATTATTTAAGCCATCATTTCCTGCTGCATGAATCAATAAAACATTTTTTGTTTCGGCATATTTTATTGCATCATCAACAAATTGTTTCTGAGGAGAGAATGCTTTTCCAAAACTCATATTAATAATATTGGCCCCGTTATCAGCAGCATAACGAATTGCAAGAGCAACGTCTTTATCGCGCTCATCGCCATCAGGTACAACACGCAAAACCATTATCTCAACATTATCGGCTATGCCGTTTATTCCAATACCATTATTTCTTTTCGCGGCAATTATTCCGGCAACCATAGTGCCATGACCGGCATCAGGGCCTTCCACATCATTATTGCCATAATCTTTATTTAAAATATTTTTAGGATCATCACCTATAATTTTATTTCTTTCATTAAAATCAAAATTCAAATATTTGTCGAGATATAAATCGTTATGCTTCTGGTAACTTTCCAGTGCTGATTTTGAAATTTTTTTATCATAAACATTCAAAAGGAATTTTTGCGCATCATTAATTTCCTTGTCAGTTGATGAAATGCTTTTAACATCTTCGGCAATCAACGTATCTTTTTTCAGGAACTTTTTTATTACAGCCTGCGAATCATCAATTTTATTAATAAAGCTATTGATCGCATCTTTTGAACTGGTGTATTCCTTTAATTTTTTATCATACATAACCTTGCTTGCAAGATACATTTTGTAATCTTTTAATTTTCTTACAGGAACATCATTTTCCGATTTCACATCTTTGAACCCGGTCTGCATATCTCTTATGATCCTTGTATATTCAAGGTTTTCCTGGTTCAGGTTCTCCCCTTTCGCGTTACCCAGAAAATTCCAACCATGAACATCATCAATATAACCGTTGTTATCATCATCTTTTCCGTTACCGGGAATTTCGTTTTTATTTGTCCAGATAACATCTTTTAAATCTTCATGTTCAATATCAACACCACCATCAATTACCGCAACAATAATTTTCTTTGAAGGAGTTTTTCCTTTCAATAAAACGCTATAAGCTTTTTCTGTTGAAACACCTGCAATTTTATTTTTCTTTAAATCGAGGTTATACCAGTTAAAATTTTCTTTATAAACGGAATCGAGGTGCGATTCACTAGTTTGAGCGTGCAGAAATTGAATTGATATAATCACAATAAAAACAGGGATTATACTCATGCAAATTTTTTTCATTTCTTCTGAAATATTGGTTTTGAATTATTATAAATTGTTTATGATTTTAAAAAGAATCTGTATTTCGTCAACCTTTTCTTTGTCGCCAATCTTTTGATATGCCATAGAAAGATTATTCAATAAACGATTAACAATATCGGTATTGTTACATGGCTGATAAAAAGAATCCTGCGGTTGCTGGTTTATCTGTGATAAAAATTGTTCCACTTCTTTTTTTGAAAATACAGCTCCTTTGCTGAAAGGATTAATATAAAAAAGCACTTCTTTCTCATCAAGAAAACCAAGCCGGTCGATTTTATTTTCATTGGTATAAGCCAGGATAAAATGTTCCGGTAAATTCACTCCATACACGGGGATATTCATTTCGTTTGAAATGATAATATACAATAAGCCCAATGATAAAGGATTTCCTTTTTTTGTTTCCAGCAGCGTGTTCAGGTACATATTGCTCAGCGCATAGAAATCGCTGACATTTCCGGCAAACTTGTGTATATCGAAAAGAATATGATTTATCACCCTCACTTTTTCCAATGGAGTCAGGTTATCATTCATTTCGAGCCATACATCTTTCTTTATATTTTCCAGCTTATCATGAACATCTTTCTCGTTCAGCATAGGATATTGAAATTTACTGATAAGGATAAATGCTGTGAACATATTACCAAAAGGTGTCTGTGCCCATATTTTCAGCTGATTGCATATATTTTCAAACTGTATCTTATGAATAATATTAAGTACGCGTTCCTGTAAAATATTATCCAGTGAGTTTTCCCATTTCTCTTCAAGAAAAGGAATTGCTTCTTTTCCGTATGAAATAATTTTTTGTATGATCTCGGACAATATCCTATCATCCGGCTCGTCTGCCAGGCTAATCAATGCTTTTAGTTCACGTTCAGCATTCGGATCCATCATTTAATTTTTATGCTGTTATTCTGTCGAGAACAAGTTGTATCATTTTTTCAACGGGTTTTTTATAATCTTCGCTGAACTGCTTAATCACCCTGTTGGCAATAATGGTGCATATAGTAAGTGTGTTATGCCCCAGAACAGCGCCCAATCCGTATAATGCAGATGTTTCCATTTCAAAATTAGTAATGCGGTTGTTCTTGTATTGAAACGTTTGCATTTTATCATTCAATTCCACATCAAGAGGTTCAATTCGTAACTGCCTTCCCTGCGGACCATAAAAACCGGAAGCGGTTGCCGTAATTCCTTTAAACAAACCTTCGCCTAATTTTTTCATTAACATATCCGATGCTTTCACAACGTAAGGGTATGCCAGTTTAGACGACCATTCGGAATGACGTACAAATGCATCGGCCATTTCTGTTTCAAAAATATTTTTATTCGTTTTATAAAAATTCAGAAGCCCGTCGAATCCTAATCCGTATTCCGACATTACATAATTATCAACTGGAATATCGCCCTGCAATGCGCCCGAAGTACCAAGCCTTACAATATTAAGTGATGTAAGTTTTTCTTTTATACAACGATTTTTAAGGTCAATATTTACAAGAGCATCCAATTCATTAATAACAATATCAATATTGTCAGTCCCTATACCTGTAGATAATGCAGTTATACGTTTCCCATTATAAGTGCCTGTATGTGTTAAAAATTCACGACTCTGAATTTTACATTCAATATTAGTGAAGTATTTGGAAATAGTCTCTACGCGGCCCTGATCGCCAACAAGAAGTATCGTGTCGGATATATTTTCAGGTCTGAGTTTCAAGTGATATACGCTTCCATCCGGATTTAATATCAGCTCTGAATCTGCGATTTTTTTCATGATTTTTGAATTTAATAAACAATTTTTGTTATTTTGCAAGATGCAAAAGTAAGGAATTATCCTGACAGCATTAAGTAATTATTTATTTATATGAAAGGTCATTACAGTAATATATTAGTCCCTACCGATTTTTCCGAACAATCATTGCTGGCGCTGGAGCAGGCATACGCTTTAGCTACATTGCTTAACGTAGAAATCACCTTGCTACATGTTATTCCAGAAGGAGGAATATCACTGAATATCCCTATTCCTTTTTTATCAAAAGAACATTCTGTAGATGAAAACAAATCTTATGAAGAGATTTGTTATCAGCGGTTGCAGCAAATAGCCGGGAATGCCATGGAAAAATCATGGATAAAAGTGAATCCATTAATTTTAAAAGGGAAAATCCATGAGCAAATCATTCAAACTGCAAAGGACATCTATGCACGTTTCATTGTTCTGGCAACGAACAGCTCCGACCCCGAACATAAAAGTCATTCGATAGGACCTACAACATCACGTATCATTGGCGAAACCTCATGCCCTGTGCTTACTTTCAATGGCACTAACATACGTGAACAGTTCGATACAATCATTCTTCCGCTCGACCTGACCAAAGAAACTCAACAAAAAATTTCCAAGGCAATCGAAGTTGCTAAATTTTATAATTCAACAATAAGAGTGGTATCGGTAATCCTTACTGATGATAAGGAAATCATTGATCATCTTACGGAACAAATCAATGTAGTAAAAGACCATATTGAAAAGAGGGATATTTATACTACCACAAAAATTATTCATGGCAGTAAGGTTATTAGCAACATTAATGATTATATTCTTGATTATGCTTACGAAACAGAAGGAGATTTGATTGTAATTATGATCGGACAGGAAGAAGGATGGCGTACACGTTTCCTTGGTTCGGCGGTATCATATATGATCAGCAACTCAAAAATTCCTGTACTATCGGTTATTGCGAAGTAATTTTTATTGTTGAATTTTAACGTTAAAGAAATTAAATATTCGAAACCTTTTGTGCTATTGAACTATAAAATACTAACTGTCAGGCAGAGCTACGAAGCCATATTTCGACAAGCTCAATATGACATCGACAGGCTCAATATGACATTTGATTATCAATAAAATTAAAAAGCAAAAAGCAAAATGCTTTATTCTTAATAAGAACTTAAAAGGGTACAACTTATATTTTTTGTAATTCATCGGAAAAACAATTTTTATGTATACATACATCTGGCTTATTTTATCTATTATTCTCCAGGTCATTTTAATTATTCTCGCAATACGAATAATTCGCCTTGCAAAAAGCCGTCTATCATGGATTTTAATTTCCATAAGTTTTGCAATGATGGCTATACGCCAGATAGCACAACTTATGTTCTTTATCCAAAATCCAGGAAGATATCAATTTGAAATTTACAACTCAATTATTGATATTTCTATTTCAGTTATAATGATCATAAGCCTTGAATACCTGAAACGGGTTTTAATATCATTGAAAAAAACAGAAACAGAACGGTCGGAATCGGAAATCAGGTTTCGTACTTTATTTAATAATAGCAGCGATGAAATATTTCTTGCCGACCTGAAAGGAAATATTCTTGAAGTAAACAAAGAAGTTACAAAAAAACTTGGATATTCCCGCGAGGAGCTGATCAAAATGAATTTTACCGACCTTAAAACACCAAAATATTTTAATAAAGTTCAGGATAATCTTGATAAAATAATCAGACAGGGAACACTCATTTATGAATCGGAACATATCTCGAAAGATAAAAAAATAATATCGCTTGAAATGAGCAGCCGAACTATCAGGTATAAAGGGGAAAAAGTTGTTTTTACTATTGCCAGGGATATTTCGGAAAGAAAAGAATTTGAACGCAAGATATTAAGTGCAGTTATTGACGCTGAAGAGCGCGAAAGGAAAAGATTTGCAAAAGAGATACATGATGGCTTAGGTCCCTTGTTATATACCATAAAAATTTATCTGAATGAAATTTACAGCGAAGATATATCGATTGAAGAAAAAGCTAAACTCATCAATTTTACAAATGAAATGCTTGACGATGCGGTATCAAATATCCGTACCATTTCCGACAACCTGATGCCTACAGTAATTACTGAATATGGTCTTATAAAAGCAATTGAATCCCTGGTGAAAAAAATAAATATATCCGATAAAATAAAAATAAAATTCACCTGTAATAACAACATGTTAAAACTCGACAAAGCAATTGAAATGATATTATACAGGATCACCGAGGAATTAATCAATAATACATTAAAACATGCTTCCGCTTCAACTGCTGAGATCATTTTAGATGTTTCATCATCCAAACTAATATTAGATTATAATGATAATGGCTTAGGATGTATTGTGAATGAAGAACTCCTCGATTCTAAAAACGGAATGGGATTAAAAAATATCATCAGCCGCTCAAAAACCATTAATGCCAATTATAATTTCAGTAACACCATTCCGAACTTTCATTTTTCGCTTGAAATGGAAATGAAATAATTATTTTTGGAGTTTCCTCAAAAATTTCAAACAGGGAACAAAGAAAGCTGAAA
>DAOQAK010000022.1 GCA_035353855.1 Bacteroidales bacterium
ACACTATTAAAGCGTTTTGATTTTTCCCTGCTTTTTTCCTGAGGAAACTCCAATATATTTGTTAAACTGAATTATCCACTAAAAAACTATTGTCAAATTAAATCCATTAATATGAAAAGGAAATTTTACACATTTATACTATTTATCAGTATTTGTTTATCAGGTTTTGTTACCTATTCACAAAACCCTGTTCCAAATGGAAATTTTGAATCATGGGATTCTACATTTATGCCTTATTTACAGTATTACCCTGTTTGTTCAAATAGAGAAGCATTTTCAAAGGAAATGCCTTTTAATTGTATAAAAACAACTGACAGCTATCATGGCAGCTATGCTGTAAAGTTAACTTCAGAAGCACAAGACGGAGACACTCTTTTCGGATATTTTATTAATTCAAATCCTAATGACAACCCTGCCAATTGGCATGGCGGAGTTCCATACGATCAAAAACCTACAGGTCTGAAGGGATATTTTAAATCGAACATTGCACTTAATGATACAGGTTTAGTAATCGTAGCATTTTCAAAAGCAGGAGTAAATATTGGATCGTATACATTAAAATTATACGGTATTCAATCAACATATGCTGCTTTTACTTTAAATTTCAATCCTCCTTTATCAACTACTCCTGACTCTGTAATTGTAGGTTTCACATCGAGCAATGCTTTTGTTAATTTTGCTATACCCGGCAGTACTGTAACGCTTGACAGTATTTCATTTACCGGTGTTACCAGTCAGCCTGCAAATTTAAACGGAGATTTCGAGCTTTGGCAAAATGATACAATCTATGATATTAATAGTTGGTATTATGACAATAATGAAGGTTTATCAAGGACTACAGATGCATTTGAAGGTAAGTATGCTATTTCTTTGGTTACTCAAGAAGGCACTAATCAAAATGGATCTCCCCGTACAAGCGCTTGTTCAATAAGCACAGGATATTATAAAAAATTAAATGGTAATACATATTATCTTGCAGGTGGTTATCCCTATTCTTATCAAACAGACTCTATTGCATTTTGGTATAAATACCTGCCTTCAAGTACCGATACAGCACAAATGTCGTTGAATTTTAAAAAAGATGGAAATCAATTTATGGGATTTGGAATGCCTTTAACATCATCCTCTTCGTATAAATATGTTCGGTTCCCTTTTAATTTGCCTCAGGCACCCGATTCTGTTGTTGTTTCATTTCAATCATCTCAATGGAAAGATTCTTCTTTGGTTTATGTTGGTTCAAAATTATTGCTTGATGGAATTCATTTCATATCTGATTCCATTACTGCGGGTTTACATTTTACATCATCACTAAATGGATTAATTGTATATCCTAACCCTGCCAGCAATAATATTTATATTGAATCAAAAGAAATTATTACTACTGCTGAAATTATTGATATGACAGGAAAAAAATTAATATCAAGAAATGCATTCAATAATAAAGGTATTGATATTAGTATATTGCCTGAAGGTGTTTATTTCATAAGAATAATTACTAATAAGGAAATGATTACAAGGAAATTCATAAAAGAATAATTAATTATTTTCATAAGCGGCCGCCTTTGGCGGCCGCTTATGAACTAAAATTGATATATGAAAAAAATAATTTTGCCCATTTTATTTGCTCTAATATTAATTTCTGTTTGCAATGCGCAAACAATAACTCCTTTGTTCAAAAACAATAATAACGATAAAAACATTTCGATATTATTATCACATACTGATACTGAAATACAAATTCCAAAAATTTCATTCCACTCAAAACTGATGTTAGCCAATTATAGTCTGTTTTACGACCCATCATATAACAGGCAATATTACTTTGAAAAGAATTTCCAGGAATGTAATAAAAAATATTTCTTATATAATTTTAACCATTACACCAACGATCCTTTAGCCCAGTATAATGACATATCATCTGTTTTAATATTTGGAACTATAAATTACATAAGTCTTTTATTTGAGAAACATTAAAATTTATAATTATTCTTCGACTTTTGAACTCTCCTGAATAATATTAAAAAGCGCTGTACGGGAAAATAAATGACCTGTGCGGAATTTATAAACCCCTGCGAGAAAAATACAAAGCCCTTCGATAGAAATACAAACTACTGTGGGAGAATTATAAAACCCTGTCAGATTTTTATAAATGCACAAGATTATTTTAAAATACCCTGTATGATTTTTAATAAGCACTGAACTTATTTTATAAATCACTTACGTATTTTTATAAATTACTTACGTTATTTCGTGAATAACGCCTCTACCTTTTCAAAGAGGAGCAAGCATTACGCTATGTTAAAAGTGCGCGAACCATTGGCGTTAATGCGCGTCATCAAGGGGATACACAAAACTGTTGTATAACCCAGTATAAAAATCGTTTTTATAATAAGAGCGGCGCCAGCTTTGCTGGCGCCGCTCTTATTATTTATTAATCATTCCAATTGAAACATTTTCTATATTTGTTCAATTCATATAACATTTCAAAAATTATTTTTTACATATATTAACATGAAAATAGCCATTATCGGAACCGGCGGAGTTGGCGGATACTTTGGCGGAAGACTCGCCAATGCCGGATATGATGTTACTTTCTTTGCACGTGGCGCTCACCTGAAAGCAATACAAACAAACGGGTTGAAAGTAAAAAGCATTAAAGGCGATTTTATTATTAATCCGGCTAAAGCTACAGATAATATTAAAAAGATAGGAATAGTTGATTTTATTATTGTTGCAGTTAAAGCATGGCAGATAAAAGAGATTGCAAAAGAGCTTCCTGCCATTATGCATTCTGAAACCATTGTCATTCCTATGCAAAACGGGGTTACTGCTGTTGACGAATTGAAAGAATATATTGATCAAAAAAATATAATCGGCGGATTATGCAGGGTTTTCAGCAGGATTGATGCACCCGGAATAATTGAACATTTCGGTATTGAACCTTTTATTCTTTTCGGAGAACTTGATAATTCAACAACTGAACGCATTCAAAAAATAAAATCAGTTTTTGATAAAGCAGAAATCACAAACAAAATTGCAAATGATATTACAGCCGAATTATGGAAAAAATTTATTGGCATATGTGTTGGCGGATTAATGGCAGTATCAAAAACAAATTATGGAGAGCTGCGTGAATTAAAAGAAACACGACAACTCACTGTAAAGCTTCTTACTGAAATTTATAACCTTTCGCAAAAAATGAGAATCAATATAGAACCCGATTATGTAAGCAAAGTGATGAAGGCTATTGACTCCTACCCTTACGAATCTACATCCTCACTCACGCGGGATGTGTGGGAAGGAAAACCTTCGGAAATAGAAGAACAAAACGGAACTGTAGTGAAACTTGCAAAACAACATGATGTTGAAACACCTGTCAATAACTTTATATACAGTTGTATTCTTCCTATGGAAATAAAAGCAAGGAAAAGATAAACATTCAGCGCCCTTCCGCAATTGCCGGAAGGGCGCTGAATAAAATAATGCTATAATTTAAATCCTATTGAACAACAAATTTCCCAACGCTTAACAGTTTATTATCCTGCTCAAATAATTTATAAAAATAAATACCATTTACTAATCCACTTTTGTGAATAGTAATTTTATCACCATTTAAATTTTTATACTGAGCAACTTCTTTCCCTGTAATATCAAATATTACAAGCGATGCATCTTTTAAAGGAAGCGTTGTTGATATTTCTGCATTATCAATAAAAGGATTCGGAGCTATCATTACTCCAACATTATTATCATATTCCGCAGAAATGGTAGTAATACCGCATATCCATTCATATAAATGATCCCGTACAAAAGCAAATGTTGTATCGATGTAGGCTGAAGCATTAGTAAGGTTTACCCTGGAATCAAATGGTACATGCCCTGCTCCCTGAAAAGTATAGAACGGATTCAGTACTCCCACGTGATTGGCTCGTAAATTAATTGAAGCACTGCCATCAACTTCTATTACACTAAGTGCTGTACCGGTTGCATAAGGCACGATATCATCATTTGTCCCATGCATACTAATGATAGGAACATCGCCATGTTCTAAAAATGTTGAATCCCCAAGAGCACCGCATAAATTTATCACATAATCCACTTTACTGGAATATCCTGGATTGCCTGATAATCCTTCAACTCCGCCAGCACCTGTAGTATCAATACCTGCCGAAAGGATTTCGGAAATTTTATCAAGGCTGCTTACATGCAATGCTGTTAACGCTCCGGCAGACGTTCCTCCCACAACAATGATATTGGTATCGATTTTATATGTGTTTGTTGTAGCGGCATCCTGCCTGAAATACCGCACTGCTGCACGCATATCATGCGTAGCGCGATACAAAGCATACGAAAGTTTTTCAGCAGTAGTAATGGTAACTCCAACCCGATAATCAATACTTACTGCTACATAACCCAGTGATGCAAACTTATTACAAAGCGCTACAAGAGCCGGTTCTCTTTTATCTTCAACAACAAAAGCGCCTCCCGGTGCAAAAATAATCAGCGGACGTTTTGCCAAAACATCTCCATGTGGCTGATAAATATCCATCCTAAGCGTTGAATAAACATTAAGGTAATTATAGTTATGCCCATAAACCACATCCTGGGTAACATCTACAGAATACAGGCTGTCGTGGTATCGTCCACCCGAACAATCGACTTGTGCAAATATGTTTGAAGTGGTGGAAAAAATAAAAATAAAAAGATAAAAAGCTTTTTTCATTTCTTTTATTTTAAAAATTAAACTTTTTGTAAAGGAATAAATTATTGGTAAGTCTATTGAATGAAAAACACTGAAATGTTATAAACTTTATTAAATTGTATATTCTACCTGTTGAAATGTATCCGTATGAAAAAACAATACAATATTTATATTCTGAAAACATATTGAATCCATAAAGCAGGGCACTAATATATTAAAGAATATTCTACATATTTAATTTTTAACTCAAAACTTATACACTAATATTAACAGGATATTCAATAACCATTTCATTTTGGAATATTACTTTAAATCCAATTATACCGACAGAAAAGAGGTTTGCAAAAATATTTTTTGTTCTCTGTACGGACTAACTCGTTCTAAACAGTTTTGCGTTTGCAAACCTGATAAGAACGAGTATAAATTAACAATTACTATAATATATTTTTTCATTGTTGTCCGATTAATTTTTTTTATTTCGTACCTACGGCACTTAGCTAAATTAATTAATGTACCATTCTACCAATATTAAGTACCTACCTGCCCGACCACGTCTTTCAGGCGGGCGGTACTTTTTTAGCCTCGTTAGAGGCGACATATTGGTAAAATATAAAATGATAATAACATAAGCCCCGTAGGTGGCGACATATATTTTAAAGCATTCAAATAAGGACATCCAAACATATTATAGAATATTTAATCGGACAACAATGATAGTTTTTGTATTTTAGTAAAAATTTACCGGGAATAATGATGCTGCGGCTAACTCCCCAGCGTGCCCAAACACGGAAGCATTAGCAATTGCTGATATATTGCTTCAAAATGAGACCAAACAAAAGCATGAACAAGTCGATGAAACCTGGCAGCAACGATAATTCACCACAATATTATCATGGCACAAAAGCCAAGCTAAAAAAAGGCGACATGATAGAACCCGGCTTTAATTCAAACTTCGGTAAAAGAAAAAAAGCATCATATGTTTACCTTACCGCTACACTGGATGCTGCCAAGTGGGGAGCCGAGCTTGCCCTGGGCGAAGAACCTGGCAGAATCTATATTGTAGAACCTACCGGTCCTATTGAAGATGACCCGAACCTAACAGACAAGAAATACCAGGGTAACCCCACAAAATCATATCGTTCGCGGAATGCTCTACGGGTTATTGGCGAAGTTACGGTTTGGCAAGAGCACTCTCCAGAGGAGATTAAAACTATGAAGGAAAACCTTGATCGCCTTAAACAACTTGGTATTGAAGCCATAGAGGATTGAGTAAAAAATAAAAATCAATTGAATAATTTAAAACAATGTATGCTTATCTTCTCATAACTTCATTATAATAGAATAGAAAGTTAAAATAAAAAATGAAACAAAATCTATTTATAAAATATCTCATTCTTCTTTTTATTAGTCAATTATTCGTTGGTTGCGAATTCTATCCGTTAATACAAAAATCATATTTTGCAAACCCACCTAATGCTGCATATTTTCAATACGAAAAAGAAAAGAACATAAAATTTTCGGGTAATTTTTCTCATGCGCAAATACAATCAAATATTATTTTATTTAAGCATTTCGGGTTATCAGCGGGCTTAATGGGCGGTTTTTATAAACATGGTGCAGACATTGGCGGAGTTTACTTTACAAACTTTTCCCCTTCCGGTTATTTTGAGTTGCAAGGTGGAGCAGGCTTTTACCAGGATAAAACCAGTTGGGTAAAAACATTGGCAGCAACAGGTGCATCATATCAGGTATGGTTCGACTATACTATAGACAGTAAATATAGAAAGATGTATGCACAACCCAGTTATTTTTTCAAGGTTAATCAGGATATTAAACTAGGCTTAACATTAAAAGCAAATTATGTTTATTTTTCGAAATACTTTTATGAATATTCACGAGCAGAATACCAGGATCAGATGCAAATCAGTGCACCTTATGATTATGGTAAAGCCGATACAAAAAATATTTCCTGTTTTGTTTATGAGCCTACATTAACAATCCAACAGGTAAAAGATATGAAGAGATATTTTATTCAATTATCATATGTTTATTCAACGAATGCATTTACAACAAGCGCTTCATCATGGGGACAGGAATATCAATCAAATCACCCGCAACATGCAGACTTTGTAATAGCTGCCGGAATTGAATTTAAGTTTGGAAAACCCAAAGAATAAATTTCATTATATAAAAAAAAGGGAACCTTGCGATTCCCTTTAATTTCAAATATTCACAGATTACCTTCTGCCTTTTTTCTTAGCAACTTTTTTCACAGCCTTCTTAACAACTTTCTTTATCGGCTTTTTAGCTACTACTTTTTTTACAGCTTTCTTAACAATTTTTTTAACCGGTTTTTTAGCTATTGCTTTCTTCACAGCTTTTTTAGGAGCTACTTTTTTTACTTGTTTTTTTGCAGCAACTTTTTTAACAGCTTTTTTAGGAGCCACTTTTTTTACCGGTTTTTTAGCGCTGACTTTTTTCGCTGCTTTTTTAGGAGCTGCTTTTACAGTAGCTTTCTGTCCTTTAATAGCAGCCTGTGCAGCAGCAAGGCGTGCAATAGGTACGCGGAAAGGAGAACAACTTACATAGGTCAATCCTGTTTTAAAACAGAATTCAACAGATGCAGGGTCGCCACCTTGTTCACCGCAAATTCCCACTTTCAAATTCGGACGTGTAGCCCGACCTTTGGAAACAGCCATTTCTATTAATTGTCCAACACCATCCTGGTCGATGGTCTGGAATGGATCGGCTGCCAATATTTTCTGGTCTAAATAATCATTCATAAAACCACCAATATCATCGCGGCTAAAACCAAATGTCATCTGGGTTAAGTCGTTTGTTCCGAATGAGAAGAATTCAGCTGTTTGTGCCATACGGTTACCAAGCAAGCAGGCACGCGGAATTTCAATCATTGTTCCATACATGTAATAAGGAAGCGCTTTAACTCCGAATTTCTGGCATACTTCAGCCATAACTCTATCGTTGATTTTCTTTGTTACATTTAATTCGCCTACTTCGCAGGTAACAGGAACCATTAATTCGGGTTTTGGTGTATGTCCTTCTTTAGCGAGTTCCAAAGTAGCTTCGAATAATGCCCTGAATTGCATTTCAGAAACTTCAGGATAAGTAACGCTTAAGCGAACACCACGATGTCCCATCATTGGGTTGGATTCGTGTAAACTTTCACCACGTTTTGCAACTGCTGCGGCAGTAATACCTAATGCTGCTGCTAATTCAGTTTGTTTATCGGGACTTTGAGGAACAAATTCATGTAATGGAGGGTCAAGTAAACGGAAAGTTACAGGCAATGTATCCATTGCTAACAATGTAGCTTTCATATCTTTTTTAACGTGATCGAATAATTCGCTTAATGCAAAAACTCTTTCTTCTTTAGTATTGCTTAAAATCATTTTACGAAGCAGGAATAATGGTTCTTCACAACCTTTTCCATAGAACATGTGTTCCGTACGGAATAAGCCGATACCTTCAGCGCCAAAATCGCGGGCAACTTTTGCATCAGCTGCAGATTCTGCATTGGTACGAACACCCATTGTGCGGAATTTATCAACAATAGCCATAAAGGTTTTGAAACGTGGATTTTCAGAAGCATCCATTAATTTCAAATTAGCAAAATATACATGACCTTTGGTACCATTCAAAGTAACGATATCTCCTTCTTTTAAAACGATATCAGTTCCTTCAACTTTAGCTATTTTAGAACTTACATCTACATGAAGTTTTCCGGCGCCAACGATACAACATTTTCCCCAGCCACGTGCAACCAAAGCAGCATGTGAGGTCATACCACCACGGGCGGTAAGAATACCAACAGCAGCACGCATACCTTCAACATCTTCAGGGTTGGTTTCTTCACGTATAAGAATCACCTGTGCTTTAGGATCATTACGAACAGCAGCCACGGCATCTTCAGCAGTGAAAACCAATTTTCCTACAGCAGCACCAGGACCGGCAGGCAAACCTTTTACAAGTACAGATACTTTCTTTTCTTCATTTGGGTCACAAATGGGGTGAAGCAATTCGTCTAACTGAGCAGGTTCTACGCGCATTACAGCGGTTTTTTCGTCAATCAGTTTTTCTTCAAGCATTTCCATTGCCATATTTACAGCCGCAGTTCCTGTACGTTTACCAACGCGACATTGCAGCATATAAAGCTTACCTTCCTGGATGGTAAATTCAATATCCAGCATATCGCGATAATTCTTTTCGAGAATATTACGAATTTTAGCAAGTTCCTGATAAGTCGAAGGCATAGACTCCTGCATGCTATGCAGATGTTTATTTTGTTCGTTTTTAGTGTCGTCATTTAAAGGGTTTGGTGTGCGGATACCTGCAACAACGTCTTCTCCCTGTGCATTAACTAACCATTCGCCATAGAAAATATCTTCACCGGTAGCAGGGTTACGTGTAAACGCAACACCTGTAGCAGATGTATCGCCCATATTACCAAATACCATTGCCTGAACATTTACAGCAGTACCCCAATCATCAGGAATACCTTCAATACGACGGTATGATATTGCTTTTTTACCATTCCAGCTTTTGAAAACTGCTTTAATTCCACCAAATAACTGCTCTTTTGCATTATCAGGAAATTCGGTACCCAACTCAGCTTTAACAGTCTTTTTAAATTCACCGGCTAATATTTCCAAATCTTTTTCATCAAGTTCAGTATCTTGTTTAACACCTTTGTTGTGTTTGTATTTATCTAACATATCATCCAGTTTCTTACGGATATTTTTGTCGAGACCTTCGGCTTTATCCATAACAACGTCGGCATACATCATGATCAATCGACGATATGAATCCCAAACAAAACGAGGATTGTTTGTTTTTTTGATCAAGCCGGGAATAGTAGCGGTACAAAGACCTACATTCAATACAGTGTCCATCATACCAGGCATTGATTTTCTTGCACCGGAACGACATGATAATAATAATGGGTTATTGGGATCGCCATATTTCATTCCCATTTCACTTTCAACTCTTTTCATTCCTGCCCAAACTTCATCGTCAAGAGATTTGGGTAATTTGCAGTTGTTTTCATAATAAGCTGTACAGCATTCTGTAGTAATTGTAAATCCAGCCGGAACAGGTAATCCAAGATTAACCATTTCAGCAAGATTGGCACCTTTACCACCCAACAGGTTTTTCATTTCAGCTTTTCCTTCTGCTTTTTTACCGCCAAAGAAATAAACGTATTTTTTTTCTTTTGCCATTTTAAAATTCCTCCTAATTAGTGTTATATTTTTTTAATTTTTGAATTTTTCAAGAACGACAAATTTAGAATAAAAAATAAAGTATTCATTTAAATTCAGTTAATTTTTTTTTATTTTCATTGATTGCCTTTCCATATAAAATACTATAAATATATTTTATTAATTTTGCGCGGCTTTTTTCAAGAAAAAGTAATATTAGCTCAAATAACCTGATGAAGAATTTCCGGATATTTATTTTTTTAATCTTTGCACTACCGGCATTAGGTTTTTCAAACAGTTCAGGTATTACAGAAGATTCCACGTTTTTACCCAAACACTACACGTTTGGAGATACATTACAACCGGAAAAAACAAAAAAAGTAAATAAGCTTCGCCTTGCAATTGTTGGCAGTTCAGTGCCTATTCTTACAACCGGAGTGTTTATTTATTTCCAGAATGCATGGTGGAACGACACGTTACAATATTATGGTCTTCCCAAGTCTAAATTTCATTTCGACGATTCGAAAGAATTAAAATATGCTCTATGCCTTGATAAATGCGGACATTTCTGGTCATCACAAATTGCATCAAATGTTTTCTGTGAATTGCTTGAATGGGCAGGGATTCAGCAAAGAAAAGCCAAGTGGTATGGAGCCGGGTTTGCAATTCTTACATCAGGAATTGTAGAAGTAAAAGACGGTATGGCTCCATGGTGGGGTTTCAGCCTTACCGATATGGGTGCAAATATACTGGGTTCATTGTATCCTGTTTTACAGGACTATCATCCTTTTTTTAAAAATTTCACATTCAAATGGAGTTATGATTTTATTCACAAATCGTATTTTAAAACATTCCCACACAATGTTGATAAAAGTTTTATGGACGATTATGAAAGGCATACCTACTGGCTTTGCAGCAATATTAAAGGAATTGCACCTGCTTCATGGAAAAAGCATATTCCTAAATTTTTAAGTTTCGATGTAGGAGTAAGCGCTGAATACCTTGATGGACATGGCGCCGGAACAAGACAATGGTTTTTAGGAATAGGACTTGATTTGAGTAATATCAATATTAAGAATTTTAATTTTTACAATAATCACAAACATCTTTTAAACTTATATCGCCTTCCTTCTCCAGTACAGCAAATATCTCCGCATAAGGTTTCGTACTTGATTGCATTCTAAACATTACACCATCTTATTGTATACCGACAGAAAAGAGGTTTGCAAAAATATTTTTTGTTTTTTGTACGGTATAACTCGTTCTAAACAGTTTTGCTTTTGCAAACCTGATAAGAACGAGTATAAATAAAAAACAGCATTCATTCTAATACTTATAAATATAAATTATAATTTTAACACTTTTAAAAAACTTTGCTCATTGAGAAAATCAGCAATGATCATATTATTTTTTTTAATTCAAATAGTTGAGGTTTCAATTAATAACAAGCTGTTTGCTATCACGCAGGATTCATCAGCGATTAACGAATTGCTTACTAAATGCAAAAAAGCACAAAGAAAAAAACCTTTACTCGCAATCAGCTATGGTAAAGAATGTATAAAGCAGTCATTAAAATCCAACTACCTGGAAAAAATTCCTGAAACATATGCCACCCTTGGATTTGCCTATGATAGAATATCAAATTACGACAGCAGTATTTATTATTTCAAACAAGCAAGCATAATATATAACCTATTAGGTTACCCGATTAAAGAAGCCAACTGCTATATTGACCTTTCATCTGAATATATAGATAAAGCAGATTTTACATCAGCCATTTTTTATATAAATAAAATTATTACCATTGCCCAGGAACTTAATGACCTCAGGCTTTTCTCGAAAGCGTATACTAATCTTGGCGCTATTTACATTAACATGAATGAATACGATTTGGCAATTCACTATACAAAGAAATCATTAGAGATAAAAAAAATTCTACACGACCAACATAGGGTATTCAGGTCATACCGGTCATTGGGAAGTTATTACACTAATAAAAAATTATATGATTCCGCACATATATATTATGATAGCGCGTTAGTAATTGCTTATTCACAAAAAGACACATCGGGAATCGCTAATATATTTTCATACAAAGCAGAAACTTATTTCAACCAGGGAATTTATAACAATGCTGCAACCTATATTGATAAAAGCATTTATTTATACGAAAAATTAAAAAAGAAAAACGAAATTAAATCTTTTTACCTGTTATGGACCAGAATCTATTTAAAAAATAAAGACTACACTAGTGCCATTGAATATGCAAATAAAAGTTTACTGACCAATAAGGAAATTGATGAAATAGCTGATGCCTATCATTATTTATCTATCGCATATGATAGTTTAAAGGAATATAAAACCTCATTGAAATTTTTCAGCCTTTATAAATTCTATGAAGATTCCATTATGAATATTAATAAGTCGAACCAAATAATTAAAATGGCAACTTATTATGAAGACGAAAGAAAACAAAAACAAATTGAAATTAACCAGGCCGAAATAGAAAAAGCCAATGCTGAGATTAAACGCGAAAAAGCGGAAAAGATAATGATGTATATTTTTCTTGGAATAATTATCCTGCTTGTTATTATTTCTTACCTGATAAACCGTCAAAAAAACCTTAAACTTTTACAAAACACAATACAAGAAAACGAAAAAAGAAAAAGTCTTATACTGGAAGAAGAAAAAAGAAAAGTTGAAGCGCAATACCTTGCATTGAAATACCAGGTAAACCCCGAATTCCTTATTAATACATTTAATAGTTTTTTATCCATAACCGAAAAAATTCCGGCAGAATCAGCAAAATTCATTGAAGAACTTTCTAATGTTTATCGTTACATTCTGCAAAGCCAGGATATAATCAGCATATCGCTATCCAAAGAAATAGAGTCAATAAATTCGTATATCTATATTATTAAAAAAAAGGTTCCGGAAAATTTATCTGTTGAAATAAAAATAAATATTGAACTGGATGAATATTATATTGTCCCTTTATCGTTACAAACAATTATTGAATACCTTTTTAATTATCATTCTGCTGCTGACCCGTATAAAAAATTATTTATATTTATTGAAACCACCCACGACAAATATATTACAATAAAAAGCAACATTCATAATGAAAATCTGACATCAATAATATTAGAAGATACCGTAATAAAAAACCTGATAAAAAGATGCGAATTCATGTCTGATAAAAAAGTTATTATTGATACGGTTCAAAATTATTTTGTAATAAAAATCCCATTAACTTCAAAAAACTAAACAAGAAAGATATTATAGATTACTGAAATTTGCTGATAATGATTGCTTCTCAAAAAAAATGACTGATAAAAAAAAACTGCCTCATATATTATGAAACAGCTTCCTTATCCTTTATTTATTTTTATTACATTTTACTCTTCTTATGCGCACATGCTACATTTTCTTTTATTTGCACCAGCGATGATGATTTTGTAAGATTCAATAATCCGTCAACAAAATCTTTCTGTTCGCTTTTCTTCAGGTCTTTCAAATAAAAACAATAATCGGCTTCACCTTCCCTACCCCATGGAAATCTGTCATAGGTTATGGTTTTATCAACCTTCTTCTGAAAAGAAGTTAAAAATGATTCAAAAGAATTGAACGTAGTTAAATCGGGACCTTCACCTTTACTTATAAAAGATACTATCACACGATATACATCTTCTCCTTTTTGCTTTTGCACACTTTTCTGACTTTTGCAGGCAAATGTCAGCATGACAATACTTAATAATAAAATGATTTTTGTTTTCATATATTTTTGTTTTTTATTTTCACGACAAATATAAAATTATTTACCGAGTCCTTTAATATATTCATTCAACACATCAATGGTCGATTCAAAAGTAAAAGCATCGTTTACCTTGAAATAATTACCTGGGTCATAAGTATGACCATACGCATATTTAGCAAGCTCCAGTTTATTATCTTCAAAACTGAATAGAAGCATCAACTCACGCACCTGCGACGAAAGCATACAATTCGAAGCAATTCCTTCTTCTGCAACTTTCAATTTACTATCATCAAATGATTTTGATGAAACCGAATTTTTCAAAGCCTCGAAATCATTAGGCAACATTGGATTAGCACAACCATAAGGACCATTATAACCCGGCAAAGGATTTTCCGGTTTTGAATCTGGATTTACGACTTCATTTGAAGTAGCGCTATATGTGGATGTTGTAGTAGTTCCTGAAACACTTGCAGTATTTCCATTTACATTAATATTTATGTTAGCTGAATTCACCGTTGTTGTTTGAGAAACGGGGGTTGATGGTCCTGATGGTGAATATACAACGACAGTTTGAACAGATGACGATACCGGAGCCTGAGCAATTGGAACCTCGCTATAATAGCGAACTACATATTCATCTTTATTATTCTTTTTTATATTAAATGTAGTTTCTGTTCCCTGCTGAAACATCAGGTTTTTTTCTAAAGGCGTAATGGTTGAATCTTCAAATAATATTTTAAGCTTATAGCTAGGCGCAGGTAAACCAGTAACTTTAACATTTGTTTCAGCTTTTCGATTTTGCAGAACGCTGTTGAGTATCACATAAAATTTTTCGCCACCTTCAGTAAAAAAAATCAAATTTGTTTTTTGCGCTATTATACTACCGGATAACATTATAAATACTGCAAAGAATACGGCTTTTTTCATTATTTATAAATTTAAAAATATTTTTTCAGAATTTTTGAAGTGCAAATTTTTCAATTATTATGCCAAAATAATCCGATTAAAATTACATAAAAATAACAACATATTTAATATTGTTAAACATAAACTAATTAAAGGCTTCAGGTACAAATTATTTTAATTAAAAACCATATTAAGTGTATATTATTTTAGTAAGTTTGCAAAAAAATATAATCACTAAATTACTAATTTATTATTCTTAATATTATGGGTATAGTTATAGGCATTAGACATGAAGACAAGTACGAAATGGAAACCCGCGTACCTATTGTTCCCGGGCACGTTGAATGGCTTGTAAAACATCACAATATTGATGTGGTAGTTCAAACATCAGATAAAAGAGTTTATAAAGACGAAGAATTTATAAAAGCAGGTGCAACTGTGGAGTCAGATTTAAAGCGATGCCCCATTATTTTTGGTGTAAAAGAAATTCCTATTCCTACTTTTGAAAGTAAAAAAACATATATTTTCTTTTCTCATGTAATTAAAGGGCAAAAATATAATATGCCCATGTTAAAAAAAATGATGGATTTAAAATGTAACCTGATCGATTACGAAAAAGTTGTTGATGAACAAAACAAACGTTTGATATTTTTTGGAAAGTATGCAGGGCTTGCAGGAATGATAAACTCTTTCTGGGCATTAGGATTACGGTTAAAATATTACGGTTATGATTCGAAATTATTAAAAATAAAACAGGCAAAAAATTACAAATCGCTGGCTGAAGCAAAAGAAGATATTTCCTCTATCGGACAATTGATTGCAGAAAATGGCACTCCTGAAGAATTACGTCCGTTCACTATAGGCATTACCGGCTATGGAAATGTATCCCAAGGAGTCCAGGAAATATGCGGATTGCTTCCTGTTAAAGAAATTTCGCCTGAAAAATTACTTTCATTAAAAAACCGCAAAAATCTTCCAAACAACATCATATATAAAGTTATCTTTAAAGAAGAGCACCTTGTACAACCCATCAATCCAAATGATGAATTTGAATTACAGGATTATTATAATCATCCGGAAAAATATAGAAGTGTTTTTGAAAAATATATCCCTCACCTTTCCATGCTGTTAAATTGTATGTATTGGGATACTAAATATCCTAAACTCATCACGAAAGATTATCTTAAAAAGCTATACAGCAAAGGCAGACCAAAACTTAATGTGATTGGTGATATTACCTGTGATATTGATGGCTCCATTGAATGCACAACAAAACCCGCAACTATAAAAGATCCAATTTATATATACAATCCTTTTACCGGTCAAGCAACAAATGGCTACGAAGGTGAAGGTATTCTGGATATGGCTGTTGATATACTTCCTAGCGAACTTCCGCGCGATGCATCATTAGGGTTCAGTGATGTACTTGTAAATTTCGTCAAACCTATTGCTATTGCCGATTATGACCTACCTTACGAAGAAATTGATTTGCCCAGGGCAATAAAAAAAGCACTTATATTATTGAAAGGAGAACTTACTCCTAATTATAAATATCTTGAAGAATACGTAAAACAAGAAATGATTTAAGATTTATGATTTTAGAAAAAGTTTAATATTGGTTAGCCGTTTTAGAGGCATAAGTGAAGTCAGAATTGAGAATTGAGAATATAATATATGAAATCTGTATTTTCAAGGTAGTTGAAATAAAAAAATAATGAATTATAAAATTTAAATAGTATATCGTTCACGAATAACTTCATCAATATTCAATTTATGAAAAATAAATAAAAATTATTGTTAATAACCATGTTGATCGATTAAAAAAATAACGACAAACAATTTATTATATGGAAAAGAAAGTTTTGATTTTAGGTGCTGGATTAGTGGCACAGCCAATTGTAAGATACCTGCTTGAGAAAGGATTAAAAGTTACTGTTGCTTCAAACACCCCCGACAATGCAGAAGCAATGATAAATAAGCATAAGAATGGCATAAATATCAACTGGTCAGTTGAAGATAAAACCACACTTGATAAAATGGTGAAAGAAAACGATGTTGTTGTAAGCCTTTTGCCATATGTGTTTCACACTTTAGTTGCAGAATACGCATTGAAACATAATAAAAACATGATTACAGCATCTTATGTAAAACCCGAAATGCAGGCACTGGACGATGCTGCAAAAAAAGCAGGCATCATTATATTGAATGAACTCGGTCTGGATCCGGGCATCGACCACATGTCAGCTATGCGTATCATTGATAATGTTCATGAGAAAGGCGGAAAAATTAAAGAGTTTTATTCTCTATGCGGAGCATTACCGGCACCCGAAGCTGCTAACAATCCGTTTAAATATAAATTCTCATGGAGCCCGAAAGGTGTTGTAATGGCGGGGAACAACGATGCCATGTATTTGCGTCATGGAAAGGTAGTTGATGTTCCTACAAAATTATTATTTAAAAATCCTTTCAAAATTAACTTCCCTGAAGTGGGCGAATTGGAAGTTTATCCGAACAGGGATTCTATTGCCTATAAAGAAATTTATGGCATACCCGAAGCAGAGACCATGTATCGCGGAACATTCCGTTTTAAAGGATGGTGCGAAACAATTGATGCATTGAAACAGCTTAACCTGATTTCCTACGACAAAATGAAACTGGAAGGAATGACATACGCTGATTTTATTGCAAAGCTCATCAATGAAAACGATTCAAGCAATATAAAAGCAAAAGTAAAAAAGTACCTGGGAAGCAACGCTACCGATTATGCTATTGATACTATGGAATGGCTTGGTATATTTGAGAACAAACCCATGAACCGCAAAGAAGATTCACCATTTGAAATCACATCAGATTTAATGATTGCTAAAATGCAGCTGGGACAAACAGAACGCGATATGGTTGTTATGCAACATACTTTCCTTGCAGAATATGAAGGAGGCAAAAAAGAAGTTATCCGTTCGAGTATGCTCGATTTTGGAACACTTGCCACCGACACATCCATTGCACGCACTGTTGCTTTGCCTGCAGCTGTTGGAGTTATAATGGTGCTCGAAAATAAAATAAAAGTAAAAGGCGTATTTCGCCCTGTAATTCCTGAAATATACAATCCTATACTTGATGAGTTGGAAACTATGAACATCAAAATGATTGAAGAATACGGCTTACCGGAATCGGAAAATATAAAATAATTGCGGATTGTAAATTTTAAATTTCGAATTCAGTAAGTACTAAAATATATTATGACACCTGACGAATTAAAAGACAGAACTAAAAAGTTTGCACTTTCAATTTTAGAACTTGTAAAAAAATTACCGAATAATAGAACCGGATGGATTATAACTGACCAACTATCAAGAGCAGCTACATCTGTTGGTGCTAATTATAGAGCATCATGCAGAGCTCGCTCAAAAGCTGATTTTATTTCTAAAATTACTTTAGTTGAAGAAGAAGCAGATGAATCTTGTTTTTGGTTGGAAATTATTATTGAAGGAAAATTAATACCTGAAAAAGAAGTTCTCTATTTACTATCGGAAGCCCGCGAGTTAACAGCAATTTTTACGGCAGTAGGTCATACTTCAAAAATAAAATATTCAAAAAACTAAATTTAAAATTATAAATTTAAATTTCGAATTTAAAAATATAATGGGCAGATACGGGAAATGGCTCGGCGGCGGATTAGGGTGGGTTCTGGGCGGACCTATAGGTGGCATTATTGGATTCATTGCAGGTTCAATGTACGATACTGTTTCTACTGATTCACCTACCGATACGGCAAACTTAAGACATCGCACTTCCAGTGATGATTTCTTTGTAAGCCTTTTAATTCTTTCTTCAGCTGTAATGAAAGCTGATAATAAAGTGCTTAAATCAGAACTGGATTTTGTACGAAAATTTTTTACTCAACAAATTGGAGCTACCCGTACCCAGCAATACATGCTTATTCTACGCGACATCATGCAGAAAGAATATTCTCTGCATGATGTTTGCTCACAGATCAGGCACTTCATGGAAATGCCACTGCGACTGCAAATGCTGCATTACCTCTTTGGCATTGCAAAAGCAGACGGTTTTGTCTCCGAAAGCGAAACCGAAACTATTCATAAAATTGCAAATTACCTTGGCATCAATCCAAACGACTACGAATCAATTAAAGCAATGTTTGTGCACGATTCTAAAAGCGCATACAAAATTCTTGAAATATCACCCGATGCCAGTGATGAAGAAGTAAAAAAAGCTTATCGTAAAATGGCTTTAAAATACCATCCCGATAAAGTAAGCCATCTTGGTGAAGAAGTTCAGAAAGCAGCTAATGAAAAGTTCAAAGAGTTGAATAATTCTTATGAAACCATCAAGAAAGAAAGAGGGATGAATTAAGTAAGAGTTCAGAATTCAGAGTTTAAAAATTAATTTTAGCTTTATTCCTGTATCGCAGTGTTGACGGTCATCCTGAGTTTATCAAAGGATGAGATACGAAGCTTATTTTCACGAATTCAAAATTCAGATTTACGATTTTAATTTTAGAATATTAACTTTGTATTTAAGTATTCGTAAAAAAATAAAAAAAACACAATGAATCCTGACGAAATAAAACGGTTAGCAAAAAATCCGAATTTTATCCCGGGAATATACAATTACTGTGACCGATGGTGCGAGCGATGTTCGTTTACCAAACGATGTATGAACTACGCCATGTCGGAAAATGACGATGAAGAAACACGCGATATTACTAACGAAAAGTTCTGGGAAAAAATTCATGAAAATTTTCAATTAACACTTCAGCTTATTAAAGAAACTGCTGCGGAACACGGAATAGACCTTGATAAAATAGAAATTGATACTATTGAAGTTGAAGAAAGAAAAGCAGAACGCGAAATATTGAAACAACATGCCTGCGCAAAAATTTCAAATAAATATATTGATGCCGGGCGTAAATGGCTTGAAGAACGTAAAGATACTTTTCTGAAAAAAGAAGATGAGCTGAACCAGCAATTAGAAATGGGAGCCAGCGAACAGTTAGTAAAATCAGAGGTTAACGAAATTACCGATGCAATAGAAATCATTCAATGGTATTTATTTTTCATTCACGTGAAAATCATGCGTGCCTTAATGGGCAGACGTGACGGCGAAGATGATGACTACCCTAAGGATTCAGACGGCTCTGCAAAAATTGCATTAATCGCTGCTGACCGCTCAATAGCGGCATGGGGAATCATGCTTAATCAATTCCCTGAAGAAGAAGATAACATTCTGCCAATTCTTGCAATGCTCGATAAGATAAGAAAATCAGTTGAAAAAGAATTTCCTGAAGCGAGAAATTTTAAAAGGCCGGGGTTTGATAATTAATAAAATCATTCATCTTCTATTTTGTCATTTTGTCAGAAATTTTATCAATGGCATAATGCTTGCTAAACTGGCAACACAAAATTTTCATTAAAAACTTAATTAATTAAATTTTATAAAAACATAATACAACTATGCAAACAGGTAAGATTAACGTTCAAACAGAAAACATTTTTCCCATCATTAAAAAGTTTCTTTACTCCGACCACGAAATATTTTTACGCGAATTGATTTCAAATGCTGTTGATGCTACTCAAAAGCTGAAAACACTTGTTTCTACAGGTGAAATGAAAGATGAGATAGGCGATATCAGCATTGAAGTTAAATTAAATAAAAAGAAAAAAACCTTATCGGTAATCGACAAAGGTATTGGCATGACAGCCGAAGAAGTTGAAAAATATATCAACCAGATTGCATTTTCAGGTGCAGAAGAATTCGTAAATAAATATAAAGCGCAAACTGAAGCCAATCCACTGATCGGTCATTTCGGACTAGGATTTTATTCATCATTCATGGTTTCCGAAAAAGTAGAAATCCAAACCAAGACATACAAAAAAGGCCCGGGAACCAAAGCTGTTAAATGGGTTTGCGACGGAAGCCCCGAATTTTCTTTGGATGAAATTGAAAAGAAAGAACGCGGGACTGAAATAACACTTCACATTGACAAAGAATCGGAAGAATTTCTTGAAGAAGAAAGAGTACTGTCATTGCTAAAAAAATATTGCAAATTCCTTCCTGTTGAAATCATTTTCGGAACTGAAAAAATTTTTGAACCCACCGGTGAAAAAGATAAAGACGGAAAAGAAAAAACCAAAGAAGTTGAAAAGCCACGCATCATCAACAACACAAAACCCTTGTGGATGCAGAAACCCGTGGATCTAAAAGATGAAGACTACAAAAAATTTTACCATGAATTATATCCGCTAAATTTTGACGAACCGCTTTTCAATATTCATCTGAATGTCGACTACCCTTTTACACTTACCGGTATTCTTTACTTTCCGAAGGTTAAAAGAAATTTTGAAGTTCAGAAAGATAAAATTCAACTTTACTGCAACCAGGTATTCGTAACCGATTCGGTTGAAGGAATTGTTCCCGACTTCTTAACACTACTTCACGGAGTGATTGATTCACCTGACATTCCGCTGAACGTATCGCGCAGTTATTTACAAAGCGACCCTAACGTAAAAAAGATTTCATCGCACATTACAAAAAAAGTTGCCGACAAGCTGGAAGAATTATTTAAGAACAATCGCAGCGATTTTGAAGCCAAGTGGGACGACATAAAAATATTCATAGAATACGGAATGCTTTCAGATGATAAGTTTTACGAACGTGCTGAGAAATTCTGTTTACTGAAAAATCTTGATGGAAAATATTTCACACTAGAAGAATACGAAAACCAGGTAAAAACTTTACAAACTGATAAAGATAAAAACCTCGTTTACCTTTATACCAGCAACCAGGAAGAACAGCACAGCTTCATTGAAATTGCTAAAGAACGCGGTTATGATGTACTTATACTTGACACCGTTCTTGATAGTCATTTTGTAAATTTACTGGAACGAAAATTAAAAAATACCCGCTTTACCAGGGTTGACGCTGATACTATTGATAAGCTTATTCCCAAGAGCGATGAGCTTCCATCAAAATTAAGTGAAGAGCAAAAAAATAATTTAAAACCAATTATCGAAAACCAGGTTAACAAAGAAAAATTCTTTGTACAATTTGAAAACCTCAGCGATTCAGAACCTCCAATGATTATTATTCAGCCTGAATTTATGAGGCGAATGAAAGATATGTCGGCCACCGGAGGTCCATCCTACTTTGGAGCAATGCCTGATCAATACAACCTGGTTGTAAACACAAATCATCCTTTAGTAACTCGCCTGCTTGATGAAACCGATACTGATAAAAAGAATCGTTTGGCAAAACAACTCACCGATTTGGCGCTGCTTTCACAAAATCTTTTAAAAGGTGAAGAGCTTACAAAATTTATTAAAAGAAGTATTGAAATAATTGATTAATTCAACAGAAATTTTTCTCATATTTGTATCCTAAACGAACAAATATGAGAAAAATATTTTCTATATTTATTTTCTGTTTTACAATAGCTATTTCATCCTTTTCCCAAAATGCCGATTCATTATTTTCATCAGCATTCAGTAAATATCAGAAAGGCGATTACCAGGGCTCAGTATCGGATTATACTTTGCTCATAAAATTAAAACCCGAAAATATAAATGCATATCTTAACCGAGCTATAGCATATGATTGTATACATGAATATAAAAAAGCATTAAGTGATATCAATCATGTTATTCTGAAGCAACCTGACGCTGATATATACATGAATCGTGGAAAAGTATATGAACATTTACGAAAATATAATGAAGCTATTGCTGATTATTCAAAAGCTATTGAATTAAGTTCCGGTCAGTTATTAAATTATTACAATCGAGCTAATGCATATTATGAAAGCGGAAAATATCATCTTGCTTTATCTGATTTGAATATAATAATACAAACTTATCCGAAATTTTCATTAGCATATTATAAAATGGGGATGGTATACGATGCCATGCTTGAGCTTGATTCGGCAATACAGGTATACACTTTATCCATTCAACTTGATTCAACAAAAATTGAAACATTTTTAAACAGGGGCTTTGATTATAAGGAGCTAAATAGAGATTTGAGTGCACTTATAGACTTTTCATTTGTAATAAAAATTGATTCAACATACAGCGATGCTTATTTCAACAGGGCGCTTATTTACGATGAGCACGAGAATTATGAAAAAGCTATTTCTGATTATACCCATGTAATTAAACTGGAACCCTTTGCATCCGATGCATATTATAACCGGGCGCTTGCTAAAGCTGCATTAGGCAGGCATTCTGAATCATGCAGGGATATGATGGAAGCAGCTGAACTTGGCGATAAGTCAGCACATAAATATTACAAACAAAATTGTTTAAAAAAGTATTAGCTTTTTTCTATAATTTAAATATATTTTTTAATTTTAATAGATAATAATCTTTTAACCGTTTTTAAATTATATTGCTATGAAAAATATTTTTATTTTTTTTCTCACCTTTATTTTTATGCTAACAATATTATCTGCATATTCACAGGATAGCTGCAAAGTTTTAAAACCAGAAATTGCAGGTAAATACAAGGGTAAATGTAAAAAAGGTTTAGCACAGGGTTCAGGAACATCAGAAGGTATTGATAAATATACCGGTAATTTTAAAAATGGTTTACCTGATGGTCATGGTAAATATACATGGGCAAATGGCGACATATATGATGGTTCATGGAAAGAAGGGAAAAAAGATGGTGAAGGAAAATTCATGTATAAAGTTTATGGTGTCGACAGTACAAAATACGGATTATGGAATAATGACACATTTGTAAAAAAAATTATTCCTGATCCGTATAAAGTTTTTATTTCACGAGATCTTGACAGTTACTCCATTAATAAAATTGGAGATGGTAATAAAATAACATTGAAGATAAAAAAAATGGGGCAAGATAATGTGGATATTGAAAAATCAGATTTTTCATTTATTGCTGATAATGGTCTATATAGAGAAGAAAGCAACAAATATATTTATGATCAGGTTATATTTCCGCTCCATATAAAAATAAATTATATTACAACCAATAAACTAAGAACTGTAAAGATAAATGTAGTTTTTGAAGCTACCATTAACGAGCCTGGCGATTGGGAAATAATATTGCATAACTAAATCCAGGTTTGTTAATAAATTTTATATTTATTTTCGATTCAAATTGCATATGCAATCCTATTTTTGATAAATAAATCAAATTTATATTTTGTGAAAAACAAAAGCCTTTCAAAAAAAATTGTATGGTTCTATTACGAAGGGTTCAGAAATTCTGCCACAGCTAAAAAGCTTTTACTTATCCTACTGATCAAGCTTACCATTATTTTTCTTGTTTTAAAAATTTTCTTTTTCCCGAATTTTCTGAATTCGAAATTCAAAAATGAAAAAGAAAAAAGTGATTATGTAATTGAGCAATTAACTAATAAAAAATAACACCATGATTGATAATATTGATTTATCGCTGGTCGATTGGTCGCGGGCACAGTTCACGCTCACGGCAATTTATCACTGGCTGTTTGTCCCGCTAACACTGGGACTTACATTTATCATCGCCATAATGGAAACCATATATGTAAAAACGGGTAATGAAGAATGGAAGCGAATCACAAAATTCTGGATGAAATTATTCGGGATTAATTTCGCTATTGGTGTTGCCACAGGAATCATTATGGAATTTGAATTCGGCACCAACTGGTCGAATTACTCATGGTTTGTCGGAGATATATTTGGCGCACCGCTCGCAATTGAAGGAATAATGGCATTCTTCCTCGAATCAACATTTATTGCCATAATGTTTTTCGGATGGAATAAAGTGAGCAAAAAATTTCATTTGCTTTCATCATGGCTTGTTGCAATAGGTTCAAACCTTTCTGCACTTTGGATTTTAGTTGCAAATGCATGGATGCAAAATCCGGTTGGCATGCATTTTAATCCCGACACAGCCCGCAGCGAGATGCTTGATTTCTGGCAGGTATTACTTTCACCTTTAGCTGTAAATAAATTTCTTCACACTATTTTTTCAAGTTACATAGTAGCATCATTATTTGTTCTTGCAGTTAGCAGTTGGTTCATCTTAAAGAAAAGAGAAATAATAATGGCAAAGCGAAGTATGGTCATTGCTGCTACCTTTGGGTTAATCGCATCATTGTTCACAGCATTTACCGGCGATGGCTCGGCATACCAGGTTGCTCAAAAACAACCGGCAAAACTTGCAGCAATGGAAGGTTTATATAATGGGAAAAACGGCGCAGGTCTTACCATGATTGGTATTCTCAATCCTTTAAAAAAATTCGACAATGATAAAGATGATTTTATTTTCCAAATTGAAGTCCCCAAAATGCTTTCGATACTGGGTTACAGAAACAGTGAAGCATTTGTACCAGGTATAAATGACCTTATAAAAGGAAATGCAGAAAATAAAATTCTATCTGCTGAAGAAAAAATTACAAAAGGAAAAGAAGCTATTGCTGCTTTGAAAATATATAAAAATGCCAGAAAGGTTAAAAATACTGTAATTGCAGATAGTGCCAGAAAAGTTTTTGAGGCAAATTATTCTTTCTTCGGTTACGGTTATCTGAATAAACCAGAAAGTATAATTCCAAACATACCTATGACTTTTTACAGTTTTCACATTATGGTAACACTAGGGTTTTATTTTATAGGATTCTTTTTACTAATTATTTTTCTTCTTCTAAAAAAGAAAATCGAGCACAATCGGTTCTGGCTTCGTCTTGGTATATGGTCGTTTCCATTGGCATTCCTTGCTTCCATTACCGGATGGATTGTTGCAGAAGTTGGAAGACAACCGTGGGCTATACAAGACCTTCTTCCCACAGCAATAGCCACTTCCAATATTGACACATCAGCTGTGCAAATAACATTTTTCCTTTTTGCCGTATTATTCACCATATTATTAATTGCGGAAATTAAAATAATGCTCACACAAATTAAATCAGGTCCGAAAGGAGGCAGCCATGTTTGAAACACTTTCATTATACCCATTACAGCAATACTGGTGGGCACTGATTTCAATGCTAGCAGGCTTGCTTGTATTTCTTTTTTTTGTACAAGGCGGACAAACACTGATTGGTACGCTTTCATCTAATGATGATGAAAAAAATATGCTCATCAATTCTTTAGGAAGAAAATGGGAATTCACTTTTACAACTTTAGTAACCTTTGGTGGGGCTATGTTTGCGGCATTTCCTTTATTTTACGCAACCAGTTTTGGTGGTGCTTACTGGGTGTGGGTGATCATACTTTTCTGTTTTATTATTCAGGCTGTATCTTACGAATTCCGAAGGAAACCTAATAATTTTCTCGGAACAAAAGTTTACGATATTTTTCTTTTTATCAATGGCAGTGTTGGGGTAATACTTCTCGGTACAGCTATAGCAACATTCTTCACCGGTTCCGAATTTTCAGTTTCCGATATGCATCTTTCAAAATGGCAGAACCAGCTAAGAGGAATTGAAGCTGCTTTTAATTTTGATAATCTTGCTTTAGGTATTGCAGTGTTCTTTCTGGCACGGGTACTGGCTTTGCTTTACTTTATAAACAATATTGATAATCAAAACATTTATA
This sequence comes from Bacteroidales bacterium, assembly GCA_035353855.1. Lineage (NCBI taxonomy): Bacteria > Pseudomonadati > Bacteroidota > Bacteroidia > Bacteroidales > Bacteroidales bacterium. Next base: position 26,140 of record DAOQAK010000022.1, read on the forward strand.
AAAAGGCCTTAAAACAGCTTAAAATAAACACAATTCTTTTTTTAATATTCTTTCTATACTTTGTTTTTAGATTGATAATGATGACTGGCTTTTCTTATAACCCAACAACAAAAATTATTTTTATTGAACCTCATAAATATTTGAACAACTTTTTTGAAATGCCGATTATTCTTTCACTATTTTTTTGGGGAATTATCTTTGTGCTTGTTGGTATAATTCGCGATCTATTCCTGAAAAAGAAAAATGGTATTTGGTATGCAGGGTCAGGAACTGTGTTAACAGTATTTTCTCTCCTTCTGAATGCCGGCTATAATCATACATCATTTTATCCGAGCACATATGATTTGCAAAGCTCGCTTACAATTGAAAATGCTTCATCAAGTCATTATACGCTAACAGCCATGAGCTATGTATCGCTTATGATTCCGTTTGTGCTTGCCTATATTTTCTACGCTTGGAAAATAATGGATAAAAAGAAAATTGATGCATCAGAAATTGAAAATGATGAACATGCTTATTAACGAAAAAATCTTTACAAATGGATAATAATATAACTTCAATTTTTTGGTATCTTAGCTGGCCTGTTCTGATTTTTCTTTCTTATAAAATTATCAGGCTTGTATTAAACGCTTTTGAAAAGAAAGAAAAAACAGCAGAGCAGGAATAATAAATTCCTTTGCAATGGCTAAGATAAAGAATTTAGAACAAAAAGAAGAATACCAGGAAACAAACTTATCTTCAGGCAACTGGTTTTTACGTAACATCAAGTTTTTTACAATACCTATTCTGCTTTTTGTAACCATTATTATATACAGCAACACACTAAAAAGCGAATTCGTATTGCTCGACGATACAGCAAAAATCAAGGATAACACTGTAATTACTGAACTTTCGAAAGACAATATGAAAGAAATGTTCAGTACATTTATTTTCCACACTTACTTTCCGGTAACACTTCTTTCCTATGCTGTTGATTATTTAATATGGGATGGATTTAATTCATTTGGGTTTCATAAAACCAATTTGTTTTTGCATTTGATCAATGTTTTGCTTTTATATTTCTTCGCAAAAAAATTTACTAACAACAGAATGGCCGGATTTATTGCAGCTCTTATTTTTGCTGCTCATCCTATGAATGTCGAATCAGTATCATGGCTTTCGGAACGAAGCAACCTTTTGTACACATTGTTCTTTCTGGCTTCCATGAATACTTATTTGCATTATGTTTATTACAACAAAAATATCGTCAGCAGAATTTTCACTTACCTATTTTTCATACTGTCTTTATTAGCAAAATCTTCAGCAGTAATGCTGCCGATAGTTTTTATATTGATTGACTATTATAAGAATGAAAATTTTTCAATTAAATTTATTTTTAGAAAGATTCCGTATTTATTTATTTCATTCTGTTTCGGACTTGTGGCCATTTACGCTTCTACTTCTACGGAAAACATTAAAGACTTATCAGTACACTACAATATTCTCGACAGAGTATTCCTCGCATTTTATCCATTAACTGTTTATATAATCAAATTTTTTGCACCTGTTAATCTTTCTGTGCTTTACCCCTACCCGTTGAAGAGCGGAGGTTTCCTTCCCTTTTTATATTATCTATCAACATTATTTATTTTACTTGTAATATTTATAACACTTAAGTTCCGCACATTGAAGAAAGAACTGGTTTTTGCATTTTTATTTTTCTTCTTCAATATTTCGCTTTTACTCATGGTTGTTCCTATTGGCGGCAATTTCCTGATGGCTGAACACTTTGTGTATGTCCCATACATAGGAATGGCAATAGTTGCCGAAATTATTTTCTATAAAATTTATGACAACACAATTACATTAAAAATACCAAAACAAGTTGTGCTTTCAATATTTTACCTGCTTATTCCTGTATTCTGCATTGCTACTTATATGAGAAACAACGTTTGGAAAAACAGCACTGCATTGTTCTCCGACCTTGTTGAAAAACAACCACAGGATGCTTATGCGCATTACAGTATGGGAACTTTGTACATGGAAAAACATGATTACGAAAATGCAATTAAAGAATTTAATATTTCTATTAAGCTTGACAATAGTGATGCGAACGCATTTTATAACCGTTCATTATGTTTTATAAATTTTAACAAGATTGATTCTTCTTTTTTTGATGCGGATAATGCGATTAAACTAAATCCAAAACTACAGATGGCTTATATTACCCGCGGAAATGTCAGGACACTAAAGAAAGACACGATAGGCGCAATCTCCGATTACAGCAAGGCAATTGAATTATCAGATAAAAATCCTATTCCGTATTACGATAGAGGAAGAATGTATATGAATACTAAAAAATATTCTGAAGCGTTAATCGATTTCAATAAAGCTATTGAGCTCAACTCTGAATATATTGATGCATATAACAATCGCGGCATTACATATTATTTTTTAGGAGAATATAAAAAATCAATTGAAGATTATAACCTGGTTATTATGTTAGATAAGAATTATGCTTACGCATATCTCAATCGTGGTCTTTCAGAAATTGCACTTGGCGATAAACGCGGAGCATGTACAGATTTTGACAATGCATACGACATGGGCGTAAGAAGTGCCGCAAGATATATGAAAAAATATTGTTATTGATTTATGAATCTCTTTTATTCAAACTATATCGAACATAACAACATCATTCTTTCAGAAGAAGAATCAAAGCATGCTGTAAAAGTAATGCGTGCAGTTAAAGGAGATAATCTTTTTATAACAAACGGACAGGGAAAACTTTTCAAAACAGTTATTGAAGATATTAGTCCGAAGAAAAGTATTTTAAAAATTATAGAAGAAATAAAAGAAGCTTCACAACCAAAGTATCATCTTCATATTGCAATAGCGCCAACAAAAAATCACGACCGGCTGGAATGGTTTGCGGAAAAAGCTACGGAAATTGGCATAAGCGAAATAACACCTGTTATCTGCGAACATTCCGAACGAAGAAGCATAAACCATGAGCGCCTCGAGCGTATTGTAATTGCAGCAATGAAACAATCGCAACGATTATATCTGCCGAAAATAAATCCTGAAATTTCATTCAGGGATTTCATTGAAATGAAATTCGATAGTAATAAATATATTGCATCATGTGTTGATGAAGACAAAAAAAGTTTACAAAATATTTATAAAGCAGGCGAAGATGTTATTGTAATCATTGGCCCCGAAGGTGATTTCAGCACTAATGAATTATCAAATGCAATAAAAAATAATTTTATTCCCGTATCGCTTGGTTCAAATCGTTATCGCACTGAAACCGCAGCATTACTGGCATGCAGCACAATTATGTTTTTAAATGAATTCGTTTGATTATGTTTTTTTAAATTTGCTCAGACATTAGAATCAATGAAAAAAATTTTATTCATCATATTAATTTTTATATCCGTTTCGTTTAAACCCGATTCACCTGCCATTAAAATAGGTTTAATAAAATATAAAGGTGGTGGTGATTGGTATGCAAATCCTACGTCATTGCCCAACCTTGTAAAATTTTGCAATGAAAACTTAAATACTAACATTAACGAAACCATTGACAATGTTGATGTGGGAAGCAGTGAAATTTTTAATTACCCTTTCGTTCATCTGACAGGTCATGGCAATGTTGTATTTTCAAATGAAGATGTCATTAATTTAAGAAACTATTTAATTGGTGGCGGATTCCTTCACATTTCCGATAATTATGGCATTGACAAATATATCCGCAGAGAAATGAAAAAAGTTTTTCCGGACAATGATTTCGTGGAGTTGCCTTTTACACATGCCATTTATCATCAGAAATACTCTTTCCCAAACGGGCTTCCAAAAATTCATGAGCACGACAATAAAGCACCACAAGGCTTTGGTATAATTTACGAAGGAAGATTGGTGTGCTTTTATGATTATGAATGTGACTTAGGTGACGGATGGGAAGACCAAAGTGTTCACAAAGATTCTGAAGCTACCCGATTAAAAGCATTGCAAATGGGCGCAAATATTATACAATACGTTTTTACGAATTAAACTTATTTAGCAACAATCATCTTTTTAGTTAGCCTGTGATTGCCTGCTTTTAAGGAATAATAATAACTTCCGCTCTTTAAATCTCCTGAATTGATTTTAATTTCATGCAAACCTTTTAGTTGTTTACCTTCAGAAAATTTATTAATCAATTTCCCATTCATATCATATATTTCGAGCGAAACATCATTTGAATTATCATTCAATTCATACTGAACCAATGTATACTCAGATGCCGGATTTGGCTGATTCTGACTAAGTTTCAAACCATCTATAAAATAATTATCATTAATATTTGCAGCACTCATATCAGCAATGATAAATATTCCAAAATCCAAATCCATTCCCCAGTTGAATGACTCTAAAACAGTATGCCATGTATCATCAGCCCATTTCACCCACGAAAGCTGTGATTGCAAAGCATCACCATCGGTTGTAGAAAATATTCCTATTGTATCATCATCCATCGTGGAAATATCAACACCGACAGCATAATCAACAAATACAATAAATGTATCATCAGTAAAAGGAATGATTGTTAAGCCCGATGAATTAATTTGTGAAGTAGTAATTGTTTTACTTATAAATATTGAATCAGGGGCGTTGTTTACAGCACCACTGGTATCGGTACCGGGACCATCAAGAGTATAAAAGTTTACAGATAAAGTATCCGCATCTCCAATAATTTTTTTTGCACCTACCCAAAAAGCAACACCGTTAATAAGGTACGATTGAGGCACTTTATATTTTTGAGCAAAAGCGTGATCGTTTAATGCATTAACACCAAAAGAATATCCTCCTTCAATAAACGAATATAAAACAGGAGTACCTGTAGCAAAGCTAGCGGGACGTAAAGTATCTGTAGTAATTTTTGTTTCCTGTACTGAAACAATTTTTTCTTTTATAATTTTGTTTTTATCGTGTTGTGCAAATACTGTTGCCGAAAAAATTATCGTGGCAGTAAATAATGAAATACTTAATTTTAAATTCATAGAAAATTTATTATTGTTATTTTGAATTCTGCAAAGTTAGAAAAAATGTCAAGTTATTATAACTTGATTTATCTGTATTTATTATTTGCATGAAAAAAGAAAGGCTACCCGGAATGGGCAGCCTTTCAATATTTTGAAATCAGGAATTATTTAGTAACATTAATTTTCTTGGTTACAATTCCTTTTGCAGTTTGAACCTGTACAAAATAAACACCGGCTTTTAAATTTGCTGTATTTAATTTGTACGAATTAACATTAGGAGTTTCGCTTAATACAAGCTGTCCAACAGGATTTAAAATATTAACTGAAAGAATTTGTTTAGCTGATTCTATGCTAAGCACATTCTGAACAGGATTAGGATAAACATTTACACTGCTATTAATATCTAATTCAGAAATTCCAGCTTCTACAGAAATAGAAACATCATCTAATAATAAGAAATAATTATCTGTACAATTAAAATGTCTGAAAGCAATATAAATATTTTGTCCGTTATAAGCTGCTAAACTAACCATTTTTTCAACAAAAGCTGAATCAGCTTCTGCTAAAGTATCTGAAAATACTGTAGTAAAATCAGCAACTGCTGTTCCTGTAGTAGATACCATAACTGAATATACTTCGGCAGGGTAACCAGGATCTAATGGAGCTACCCAAAATTTAAGAGCTAAATTAGCATTATTAATATTAAACTGACGTGTAATTAAATAGTTATCCGGAGTAAGTGCACCAACACCATTTATATATGAAGCTGATGTTGCACATATAGAACCATTGTGTCCATATGATGCTAAAGCACTCCAATCATATCCATCACCATCAGCATCATTTGAAGTCCAGCAATCAGGAACAAAATATGTTTCAAAATCTTCAGTATATGGATAAGAACTAATAGCACTACTACAAACTATCCCTTTACCAGTTAATGCTATTGATATATTACCTCCGTTGGTAGCTATTACAGCTGTTTGATTATTAGTACCGGCAGCTGTTGGAGCATAAGTAAAAGTAAATGTTGTTGATTGTCCAGCTGTTAAACTAACTGATGAAGGAACAAAAGAAGTTGTAAAAGGGGCACTTAAACCTGTAATAGCACTTGCTGTTAAAGTACTGGCTCCTGTATTAGTTAATGTAAAAGAACCAGAAGTAACAGAATTACCAGTAGCAACATGACCGGCATCCCAAGTAAGAGGAGTACATGATGCAACAGGTACAGAAAGTGCAGTACCATCAACCATAGCTCTGATATTCCATGTTCCGGTTAATGAAGCAGCAAGATCAGTTAAGTGATACCATGAACCACCATAAAGCATAAAATTACCATTAGGAATAGCGGTTGTTGCACCATCAACACCTGCAGGATAACCACCAGAAACAGTAAGGAAATATCCAAAATATAAATCTGTAGTTGGAATAGCAAAAGGAGTAGTAAGAACTACGTTATTCCAACCTTCAACAGCTGTAAAAGGTTGTGAATAAACTAAAGTAGTCTGACTTGAATATAATCTTATTTCACTGGAAGTAACATTTGTAGCTCCATTAATAAATAATTTAATAGAAGTAATCGTGTTACCCAAAGAATTATGTGCAGCTAAGTTTGCAGCAGGGTAATATGCAAAAAAACCAAAAGTATCAGCAGCATTAGTTCCAATAGCACTGGCATTATCACCATCATAATGTAATGAATCGACAACTGCTTTCGAATCACCTTTAAAAATATTAATTTCATTTGCAACTTTAATCGAAGAGAAAATCTTGTTCGTTCTCTTGTTTACCTGGCCAAAAATGAATCCACTCATTAATAATAATGCAGTGAAAATGTAAATTTTTTTCATAATGTAATTTTTTGTTAATATTAGTTAGTTTTTCAAATTTATATGTCGCAAATTTAATAATAATTATTTATATCTGTTTATATTTTTTCAACAACTATTGAACAGTAATCCTATTGAATTACGCAAAATAGCCTTTAAAACAGAATATCAAATATAACTATGTATATATTTATCAATTAGATTCACATGAACAAACAAGGTTACGGTCGCCATAAGCATCATCTATTTTTGATACCGTTGGCCAATACTTATCTTCAATTATTGATTTTACAGGAAACGCTGCTTTTTCACGAGAATATGGAGCATTCCATTCAGCAGCAGTAACTGCTTTTAAAGTATGAGGCGCTTTTTTTATTACGTTATTAACTTTATCTGCTTTCCCTTCTTCAATTTCTCTTATTTCTTCCCGTATCATAATCATTGCTTCACAAAAACGGTCAAGTTCATGCAATGGTTCGCTTTCCGTAGGTTCTACCATCAATGTTCCGTGAACAGGAAAAGCTACCGTAGGTGCATGAAATCCATAATCCATTAACCGTTTTGCAATTTCAATAGCTTCTATATCGGCCGTTTTCTTAAAGTTATTGCAATCGAGTATCATTTCATGTGCTACACGTCCTTTGGAACCTGAGTACAAAATCGGATAATGTTTTTCAAGTCGTGTTTTAATATAATTTGCATTTAAAATGGCCATCTTAGTTGCCAATGTAAGACCATTTCCACCCATCATTTTTATATAGCCATATGAAATAGGCAGCACCATTGCACTTCCGAATGGACTTGCAGAAACTGCAGTTATTCCTTTTTCGCCACCTGTTTTTACAATAGAATGTGTAGGCAGGAATTGTACAAGGTGTTTTGCAACACCAATAGGTCCAACACCGGGACCACCGCCACCGTGAGGAATTGCAAATGTTTTATGCAAATTCAAATGACAAACATCAGCGCCAATTGTAGCAGGGTTGGTAAGCCCTACCTGTGCATTCATATTTGCTCCATCCATATAAACCTGTCCGCCGCAATCATGAATAGATTTGCATATTTCAAGAATGTTTTCTTCAAAAACACCATGCGTTGAAGGATAGGTAACCATTAATGCAGCAAGCGTATCTTTATATTGTGTAGCTTTTTCACGTAAATCATTAGTATCAATATTTCCTTTATCATCGCATTTCACAACAACAACCTGCATACCTGCCATTACCGCACTTGCAGGATTAGTGCCATGTGCAGAAGCAGGAATTAAAATTGTTGTACGTTTTGCATCTCCCCTGCTTTGATGATAAGCGCGAATAACCATTAATCCGGTATATTCTCCCGCAGCCCCTGAATTGGGCTGAAATGAAATAGCTGCAAAACCTGTAGTTTCGCATAATACCTTCTCTAATTCATTCATTAAAATTTGATATCCTTCTGCTTGTTCAGATGGAACAAAAGGGTGAATATTTCCAAATTCAGGCCAGCTCAATGCAAATAATTCCGATGCAGCATTTAATTTCATCGTACAACTTCCAAGTGGAATCATTGAACGATTCAGTGAAAGGTCTTTCTCTTCGAGTTTTTTAATATATCGCATCATTTCTGTTTCTGAATGATATGAATTAAAAACAGGGTTTTGCAGATATGAAGATTTTCTTTTTAGCTGGGCAGGAAGTTTACAGGCAACATTTGCAGCAGCATTAACTTCTTTAAATGATTTATTATTTGCTTTTGCAAAAATCCCGATGATTGTATTGATGTCGTTTAACGAAACCGTTTCATCAGCGCTAAGTCCAATAAGCTTATCAGAAATATAATTAAAATTTACCTGTTTATCGACTGCAATTTTTTTAATCGCATCAACTTTAACAGTTGAAGGGATTTCAAAAATCAATGTATCAAAAAATTCATTGTTTAATTGTTTATAACCTAATTTTTGAATTTCTTCAGAAATAAGGCAAGCGCTTTTATGAATATCATCAGCAATATTTTTTATTCCTTCATATCCGTGATATACAGCATACATGCTTGACATAATTGCAAGCAGCACCTGTGAAGTACAAATATTCGAAGTAGCTTTTTCACGTTTAATATGTTGTTCTCTTGTTTGCAGAGCCATTCGCAAAGCTCTGTTGCCTGCAGCATCTACTGAAATTCCTATTATTCTGCCGGGGATACTTCTTTTGTATTCTTCTTTAACTGCAAAGAAACCTGCATGTGGACCGCCATATCCAAGAGGCAATCCAAAACGCTGAGTAGAACCAAGAACAACATCGGCGCCTAATTCACCCGGAGGTGTAAGCAATGCAAGACTCATTAAATCGGCTGCAACAGCAACTTTTGCCCCGGCAGTATGTGCTTTTGAAATAAATGAAGAATAATCATTTACTTTTCCATTTAAGTTTGGATATTGAACTATTGCTCCAAAAACTTTTTCGGAAAACTGAAAAGTGTTGTAATCACCGAATACAAGCTCAATTCCAAGAGGAGCAGAACGTGTTTTAAGAACATCTATTGTTTGTGGGAAGATCTGAGTATCTACAAAAAATACATTAGCGCCTTTTTTAACAGCATCCCTGGATCGTGCATTATAAAGCATTATCATCGCTTCAGCAGCTGAAGTAGCTTCATCAAGCAAAGAAGCATTAGCAATAGGTAAAGCTGTTAAATCAGAAATCATCGTTTGAAAATTCAGTAAAGCTTCGAGCCTGCCCTGCGAAATTTCAGCCTGGTATGGAGTATAGGCAGTATACCAACCCGGATTTTCAAGAATATTTCTTGTTATAACAGGTGGAGTTATGGAATTGTAATATCCCATTCCTATAAATGAACGATAAATTTTATTTTTTGAACCCACCTCTTTTAAATGATTCAGATATTCATATTCGTTAATACCGCTTGCAATATTAAGCGGACTTTTTCTTCGAATCGAAAGCGGAACAGTTTGGTCAATCAACTCATCAAGCGATTTTACACCAACAACATCAAGCATTTTTGATGTTTCATTCTTCCAAGGACCTATATGCCTTTCAGTAAAATTATCTGTTATCATTTTATAAAAGATTTTAATTATATATATCAATTGCAAAATTATAAGTTAATTGTTTCAATGAATTATTTTTTGTTCTTTTTTTTATCATAAAACTTTTGAACTGCATTAATAAAGGTTTTTAATATCCTTCTTTAAATCAATTATTTTCAAATCGAATAAAAAAAATTCGTTAATTTGCTTTACGAAAAAACAGCATTTAACTATCTTTACAATACAATAGCATATACTGAACATGAATCATGAATAAAATAATTACATTTTTTTTTATTTTATTTATCCTGGCAGTTACAAATATTCAAGCTCAGGATACAATCAATTTGCTTAATGGCAAACAGATTATAGCAAAAAGCATATACGAGGAACCCAGCAGCACTCTTTTGAAATACGATATTGGTTTTAGAAACAAATCAAAACAAAAAGCAGTTGATTTGTTAAATGTATATTCAATAAACTATTTTAATAAGACAAATAAAATTTTTTATAAACAGGATTCAGCAATAGGATACAACTTATCAATACCCCAAATGAATTATTATATTATGGGGGAACGCGAAGCCATAAAAAATTGTAAAACTCAATGGATTGCTGTCGGAGGATTTATATTGGGTGTTACAGCAACACACGTTATGCAATTCTGGGGAGTAATAACTCCTGCTGTTTATGCTGCTGCTATCGGAATTTCTAATCCTAAAATGCATTATTCTGAAAATATTAATTATTCCACTTCTTCTGATTTTAATTTTAATGAAGGATATAAGTTTAAAGCTACACATAAAAAAGTAAAAAATGCGCTTCTCGGAAGTATAATCGGAATAACAGCTTATGCAATCACTTCCTATACTATAAATGTTCTATATTAATCAGAATTTTTCTAATTAATATACCGACAGAAAAGAGTTTTGCAAAAATATTTTTTGTTTTCTGTACGGTATAACTCGTTCTAAACAGTTTTGCCTTTGCAAACCTGATAAGAACGAGTATAAATTCAACTTTAATAATTTTTTACATGATTAATATTATAAAAAAGCATAAAATATTTTTTCGTTTATAAGAATTTATTATTTTTGCAATCAAGTTACATTTAAAAAAAACCAATTAAATAAATTATTAATCAAAATCCAACACTTATGAAAAAATTCTTACTGTTTACGCTTGCAATTGGAATTGCAGTTTCGGTAAGTGCACAAGTAAAAAAACATGTTGCACACTATAACGGACCTACTGCAAAATATAGCCCCGTTATGAAATTAGATTTATCAACCAATCAAACACCTATTACTAAAAGTTTCCAAAAAAAGAATAATGCTGCTAAAACTACTAACAGCATTACTGACGTTACTATGGGAACTTCAGGTAATGCTTTTGGTTTTTATGGTGGGGGCAGAACTTACCTTTGGGCTGATGACAATATTGGTTCTGTAGCATTTTCACACAGAGCAAGCACTAATCCCGGAAGCGGTTATATCCAGTATGATCTTTCAACCGATAAAGGGACTACCTGGAGTGTAAACCAAGGTCCGGCTTATAGTCCTGATAATGTTACACATTTTGGTGCCAGATATCCCCAGGGATTAATTTATAACCCATTAAACAACACTGATCCAAAAAATGCTTATTTTTCATACATGGCGCCAACACTTGATAATACCAACAGCAACTGGGGTGGTATGTGCTATGGTGTAAAAAAACTTGATGGCACCACTGCTGCAACACAAACCAGCCTTATGTCATCTGAAAATAATATCTGGCATGTTATTCCTAATGCTTACCATGTAACACAACAAGGTACAATCTGGGCAATTGAGCCATCAGATTCTCTTGATGCTACTGGTTATGGCCATTACAAAGGTATGATTGTAACAAAAGGTGTATGGAACAGCACTACAAATGATTTTGATATTACACGTACTATATTAAATATTCCTTTTTCTGGAGATGCTACTGATGCTACAATAGTTTATTGTGCAGATAACAGAATAGCTTTCGCTCCTGATGGACAAGTTGGTTATATGGCATTTATCGGTCATGATGATTTTACATGGATGCCTGACTCATGCTACTATCCTATACTCTATAAAACTGTAGATGGTGGTGCAAACTGGACTGGTCCTATCCGTGTTGATTTAAGCAATCTTCCTGAATTAAAACAAGCTTTATCACCAGACAGCAACTATTTATTATCACCAGGATTCCAATTAGATTTAGCTGTTGACCGTGATGGTAACCCTTATATGGGTATGGCTGTTTGCGTTGCTGGTGATGCCTGGTCAGTTCCTACTGCTCCTGGTTATATTTGTCAGGCTGCTGTATATTCTACAGATGGCGGAACTAACTGGGATGCTAGATTCTTAGATTATAATCAAAGATTTCGTGGTACGTTCGCTGCAGGAACTGCTAATCAAATCACAGAAGATTCAAGACCACAAGTGGCAACTGATATGGAAGGAACTGCAATGTTCTTTACATGGCTTGATACGGATACTGTAAATTACACTGGCACTACCGATAACTATTATCCTGATATTCATATGAGAGGCTTTAAAGTTACTGATCATGAAGTATTTCCGGCACTTACAGAATCTTCAAATGTTACTACAGGTACTTTAGCTGATGGTTGTGCATATATGGGCTCTGCTTCATATTATGCTTTTGACAATGGCAATAACGAATTCGAAGTTCCGTTATGTTATATGAAAATGGATCCAACTAACACAATAACTGAAGTTACGTTCCATTATTTAAAAGGAGCTATTGTAAATGTATCTGGCGCAGGTATTAATGACATTAACAACAACATTGCATCAGTATCTCAAAACTATCCTAACCCATTCAGCAATACTTCTGTTGTTACAGTTAATCTTTCAGAAAGAGCTAACCTTACAATGAGTATTTGCAACCTGGTTGGACAAAAAGTTTATGAAACAACTAAAGGTACTGTAAATGCAGGAACTTATAACTTCAATATTGATGGTAGCAATTTATCATCAGGAGTTTATTATTATACTATTAAAGCTGGTGATTATTCAGTTACTCATAAAATGATTGTAGAATAATAAATATTCTTTTTTTTAATAAATAAAAGGCTACTTATTAAAGTGGCCTTTTTTATTTTATTTATATTCAATTTTTTAATATTTAGCATTTTCCTCAAAATGATTTTTTTTACAAAAAAAATTCATTTTGGCTATAAAGATATTATCTTTGTATTATTATCACATAGCACTATTAAATTTTATTTTATTGATAAGCCTGTCGGAATATGGCTTCGATAAACTCAGCCTGACAGTAAATATTTATAATACAATAGTGCTATCGATTATCATTAATATATTTTCATGAATAAAATTTCAATAATTCTACCTGAACTTGAATTTAAATTAAAAAAAGTTGTAGATTTGCAACAACAAACTTTAAAAGAAAACAAAAAATTAAAAAAAGATAATTCAGAAGCAACAAAAATAATTGAAGAACAAAAAGTTATCATTAAAAATTTGGAGGAAAAAGTTAAGATCATTAAAATCTCAAAAAGCATAGAAGGGAAAAAGGATAATTACAGGGTAAAATTGAGAATTAATGAACTTTTGCGGGAAATTGACAAATGTATAGCTCTATTAAACAAGTAAGATAAAAGAAACTAATGTCAAATCTTACAGTTACAGTAACAATTGCAGAAAGGCCATACAGGCTTAAAATAAAAGCTGAAGAAGAGGAAGCTGTAAGAAAGGCAGTAAAGTTAATTAACGAAAAAATTAAAACATATGCCGACACATACGCATATAAGGATAAACAAGACTTACTGGCTATGGTTACCCTTCAATTTGCAACGTATGTTGTTAACTATGAAGAGAGTTCAAAAATTAACGATGACCATGTCATAAATAAACTTTGTGAACTCGATAAAATTCTTACAGACTGTTTAAATATAGCATAACGTTCTTTGAAAAAACACGTTTTTTTATTTCAAGATTTCGAAATAAAAAATCGAAGATTTACCCGCAATAATTCATCTCAAGTTTGTTAAACTTAACATAAAAAAATCTGGGGCATAAGCTCACGATTTCAAAAACAGGCCTCACTTCTGTTCTCTGAACAGGATTCCCGGTCGGGGACAGTGGACGTTTGAAGAATCTGGCAGCCTCAACCATGTTATATAGAGGTTTACACTAAACCTTTTGAATTATTTGCGGGTTTTTTATTAAATAAAATTTGAAACACATATAGAAATGGAATTGAATGAAAATATCTTAGTTATTGCCATTACTGCAGTAGTTTCATTAATTGTGGGATTTTTAATTACCAATTTTATTATCAGGAAATCGATAGTACGAAAAAGTCAACACATAATTAAAGAAGCACAGGCAGAAGCAGAAGTTATTAAGAAAGATAAAATACTTCAGGCAAAAGAAAAATTTCTGCAATTAAAAGCAGAACATGAAAAGCTCATTAACGAGAAAAACAATGTTATTATAGCTACTGAAAACAGGCTTAAACAGAAAGAGCAATCGTTAAATCAAAAAATTGAAGAAGTCCAACGTAAACAGAAAGAATTAGCTGCTATAAAAGATAATCTTTCTAACCAACTTGAAATCGTAAGCAAACGCCAGCTCGACCTCGAGAAAGCTCATAAGCAACAGATCGAACAACTAGAAGCTATTTCCGGTCTTTCTGCAGCTGAAGCAAAAGCTCAGATTGTTGAATCGCTGCGTTCGGAAGCTAAAACAGAAGCTCTGACTTATATCAAAGATTCAATGGAAGAAGCCAAGATGACTGCCAATATGGAAGCAAAGAAAATAGTCATCGAAACGATACAGCGTACAGCTACAGAACATGCTGTTGAAAATTCTGTTTCTGTTTTCAACATTGAAAACGATGAAATGAAAGGTCGAATAATAGGTCGTGAAGGTCGTAATATACGTGCCCTTGAAGCAGCTACAGGTATTGAAATTATTGTTGATGATACTCCTGATGCCATTCTACTTTCTGGATTCGACCCTGTTAGAAGAGAGATTGCAAGGCTTTCATTACATAAACTTGTTACTGACGGTCGCATCCACCCTGCCCGAATTGAAGAAGTTGTTGCTAAAACAAAAAAACAAATCGAACAGGAAATTGTTGAAATTGGTAAGCGTACCACAATAGACCTTGGTATCCAGAATATGCATCATGAGCTGATAAGAATGATTGGTAAAATGAAATACCGTTCATCTTATGGTCAAAATCTTTTACAACACAGCAAAGAAGTTGCAAATCTATGTGCAACAATGGCTGCGGAGCTTGGCTTAAATACCAAAATTGCAAAACGTGCAGGATTACTCCATGATATCGGTAAAGTTCCAGATACTGAACCCGATTTACCACATGCAGTTCTGGGAATGAAACTGGCTGAAAAATTTAAAGAAAAAAACGAAGTATGTAATGCTATTGGTGCTCACCATGACGAAGTAGAAATGGATAGCCTTATTTCTCCAATCGTACAGGTTTGCGATGCTATTTCAGGAGCAAGACCTGGCGCTAGGCGCGAAGTTGTTGAAGCATACATTAAACGTTTACAGGATTTGGAACAACTGGCTTTATCATACCCGGGAGTTGTAAAAACATATGCTATTCAGGCAGGACGTGAACTCAGGGTAATTGTAGGCGCTGAAAAAGTAACAGACCAAGAAGCAAACGACTTGTCGTACGACTTGTCGAAAAAAATACAGACCGAAATGACTTATCCTGGTCAGATAAAAATAACAGTAATCCGCGAAACACGAGCTGTGAGCTACGCCAAGTAGTTTATGGCCTGTTCATATATGCGTGTTTTTTTTGTTGTAGCCAGACGGCGCCTTGTAAGCGCCGTCTTTTTTTTATCATATTTTCTGAAGCACAAATAATACCGATCGCAAATCTGTTTTTCCGATATTATTAATTCTTATAATCAGCTAAATTTAGTTTGCTTTTACAAAAAGAATATTCATGCTTTTGCTCGTTGGAACCTACAATTATTATTTTATTCCCTGAATACTTTTCTATCATTTGCTGATACCATAATATCCCTTCAGCATCAAGGTTGGTACAAGGCTCATCAAGTAATACAAATGAAACATCCGAAAGGATAGCCAAAGCAAGTTTTACCCGTTGCTTCATACCAGATGAAAAATCATGATAGATCTTATTTTCCGAATTTTTTATTCCAATTATTTTAACAATATCTGATTCTGAAAAATTATCCAGCGGTTTTTTGAAAGAGAAATGGAATCGAATATTTTCCAATAATGAATATTCTTCAATGAATTCAATATATGACGAGCATATGCAAATATGTTGAAATACATCTTCTATTCGAAGGGCTTGTCCGTTTAATTCATAAGTAATACTTCCTTCATCAGGAGTCAAACGGGAAGATAAAATATTTAATAAGGTTGATTTCCCTGAACCATTTGCACCAATTATTGCGCAATTTTGAGAAAATAAAAATTCAAAATCAAGATGACGAAATATCCATTCGTTCTTAAATTTTTTTCCAATGTTATTGAGGATTATCCTCATGTTTATTTATTGGGTGATTTATCTTTCAAAGTTAAGTCTTGAATAACCTTTCATAATTCCACGACTGGAATTGGTAATAAATGAAATGATTTCATCGCGTTCAGATGTGGCAGGCATTTCAGCCTCAATTATTGCAAGCGCTTGAGTAACATTAAAACCTCTCAGGTAAATTACCCTGTAAATATCCTGTATCTCTTTAATTTTTTCAGGGGAAAAACCTCTTCTTCGAAGCCCGATAGAATTTATCCCGACAAATGAAAGGGGTTCACGAGCAGCTTTAGTGAATGGAGGCACATCTTTTCTAACAAGAGAACCTCCCGAAATCATAACATGTGCGCCAATATTACAAAACTGATGAACAGCAGCTTGTCCGCCAACAATAGCATAATCATCGACATTGATATGACCTGCCAATAATGCGGCATTAGCAATTATACAATGTTTTCCAACAACACAATCATGCGCAATATGTGCACAAGCCATTATCAATGCATTGTCATTGATTACTGTTTCAAAGCTAGCTTTGGTTCCCCTGTTAATAGTAACAAATTCACGAATAGTAACATTATCGCCAATTTTAACTAATGTTTCTTCTCCGCCATATTTCAGATCCTGGGGAATTGCAGATATTACAGCACCGGGGAAAATTTTACAATTTTTACCAATACGAGCACCTTCCATAATTGTAACATTTGATCCTATCCAGGTACCTTCGCCAATTTCAACATTTTTACTGATAGTAACAAAAGGTTCAATAACTACATTGTTGGCAATTTTAGCTTGAGGATGAACGTATGCTAGCGGTTGATTCATGATTCTTTATTTTTTGAAATTAATGCTGTTAATTCAGCTTCCATAACTATTTTATTTCCGACATAAGCAATTCCTTTCATCTGGCATATGCCTCTTCTTAGTGGTGAGATAAGCCTCAAATCGAAAATAAGAGTATCGCCCGGACATACTTTATGCTTAAATTTTGCATCATCAATTTTTAAAAAGAGCGTATTATAATTTTCAGGATCGGGTTTTTGATGAAGAAAAAATACGCCTCCTGTTTGTGCCATGGCTTCTATTTGCAAAACTCCAGGCATTACAGGCTCAGATGGAAAATGACCTGTAAAAAATTCTTCGTTTGCTGTAACATTTTTTAATCCGATAACATGCGAATCTGAAATATCAAGGATTTTATCTATTAATAAAAATGGATAACGGTGAGGTAATATTTTTCTAATTTGATTAATATCATAAATAGGCTTTGCATTTACATCATACTGAAAAGCCTCTTTTTTATTTCTTGTTTGACGAATTAACTGTCGGATTATTTTTGCAAATTCAACATTGGAATGATGCCCTGGCCGATTAGCTATAATATGCGCCTTTAAAGGCATTCCCACTAATGCAAGATCGCCTATTACATCCAAAAGTTTATGACGTGCAGGCTCATTACTATAACGAAGTTCAATATTATTCAGGATTCCTTCTTTCAGAACTTCAACTTTTTTTCTTTTGAATAATGATGCAAGCCGTGTAAGTTCTTCATCAGAAATGACCCTGTTAACAAAAACCATAGCATTATTCAAATCGCCACCTTTAATTTGATTATTGTTTACAAGTGATTCCAGTTCATGAAGAAAAACAAAAGTACGTGATGATGCTATCTCATCAGTAAAACAACTCATATCAGTTATTGATGCATTTTGTGTTCCAAGAACATTGGTTTCAAAATCTATCATTACCGATACTTTGAATTCATCGGAAGGAATTGCAATAATTTCAACTTTCTTTACAGGGTCGCGGTATAATATATTTTCTGATATTTTAAAATATTTTCTTTCGGCATCCTGCTCAACAATTCCTGCTTTAATCAAAGCATCAACATATATTTTTGAACTGCCATCAAGAATTGGCGGTTCGGGTTTATCAAGCTCTATTAAAATATTATCAATTTCCAGCCCTGATAATGCGGCAAGAGTATGTTCAACCGTTTGAACACGAACTCCATTTTGTTCAATTGTTGTTCCTCTTGATGTATCTACAACATTAAATGTATCGGCATCAATAATTGGTTTTCCTTCGAGGTCGATTCTACGAAATTTATACCCATGATTTACTGGAGCAGGTAAAAATGTAATGTTCACTTCCTCTCCTGAATGTAATCCCACACCGGATACGGTAATAGGGTTTTTTATTGTTTTCTGTTTTTTTACCATAACGGCGCAAATGTATGAAAATATTAAAAAATAAACAAAAATGACAACCCGCTGTTCATATAAAAAATATGTTTAATCAGCTTATGAAAAATTTATATTCAAGTCTTCTATTTTGATTCTTTCAATTTTTGTTCAAGCTCATCAAGCCGCTTATATAAGGAGGGAAGCTTTTTGTAAAGGACATATGATTTCTGGTAATCATGAACGTTAAAAGCAGGTGAACCCTGAATAATTGCACCTTCATCATTGATATTTTTCTGAATCCCTGATTGTGCAGCAATTTTTACATTATCGGCAATATGCAGATGACCAATAATACCAACCTGACCGCCAATCATACAGTTCTTGCCAATTTTTGTTGAGCCGGCAATGCCTGCCTGTGAAACAATAACAGTGTTCTCGCCTATTTCAACATTATGTGCTATTTGTATAAGGTTATCAAGTTTTGCTCCTTTGCGAATAATTGTTGAACCCATCGTTGCGCGATCTATTGTAGTATTAGCTCCTATTTCAACATCATCTTCAATAATTACATTTCCTATCTGAGTAACTTTTATATAATTATTCCCTGCCTTTTCCTGTGCGAAGCCAAACCCATCACCTCCAATTACCACACCTGAATGGACAGTGCAATTTTTACCAATATGAATATCGGTATATATTTTCACGCCGGCATAAATTAATGTATTTTCATTAACCTGCGAGTTATCACCAATGTATGTTTGCGGATAAATTTTTACATTATCACCTATCAAAACATTTTCACCAATAACAGCGAATTCACCTATATATACATTTTTTCCAATCTTTGCTGTTTCAGAAATAAATGCATGTTTCGAAATACCGGCTTTATTTAATTTGATTTGATTATATATTTCAAGAAGTTTAGCAAATGCCTGGTATGCATCTTCAACACGAATAAGTGTGGAAGATATTTTTTGTTCAGGAATAAAATCCTTATTTACAATTACAATAGAAGCTTTAGTGTTATAAATATATTGAGTATATTTCGGATTAGCCAGAAAACTTAACGAACCCTCGCTCCCTTCTTCTATCTTTGACAGCCTGCTGACTTCAGCATTCTCATTGCCCTCTACATTACCATTCAGCAATTCGGCAATATGTTTTGCAGAAAATTTCATATCGTTTTTTTACGAAAAGCTGTGCAATTTAGCAATTTTTCAGCAAACTGAGATAAAAAATAATCTAACAATTATCAACAGTTTTTCAAGATAAACTTAGGATAACAAAGATAATATTTTGTAACTGTTTTTGAAATCGAAGATATACTCATTTGATCAGAAGCCTCTGCAATATCAAGAGTTGAACCATCTTTTAACAGAATATTGATTTTATCGTTTTGAAAACTGTACGCATTATTTTCCACCTTACCTGAAAAAGCAAAATATTCAGCATCCTGGTTTTCACATTTCAATTGTTTAGCAACTTTCAACCTTATTTCTTTTATTTGTTTTTCGGGAAATAATTTATTCTGCATTTCAATATGGAATAAATGCCTGTTCACCAGATTGTCGCATAACGAAGAAAGAACAAAATCAGGATGATTGCACCAAACTTTCACTGAAGCATAAATATCAAAATCATCAAGCTGTGCAAAAGTGTCGAGTAATCCTGATTTTTTTTCAAAATCAGTTAGCGAATATTTATTATAAAGAAATTCCTTAAGAGCTGGTGTACAAAATAACTCAACGCCTTTATCAGCAAGACTTCTGGCACGCTGTAGAATTTTAACCAATAAAAATTCAGCAGCAAGAACAGTTTTATGTAAATATACCTGCCAATACATAAGTCGCCTTGCAATTATAAATTTTTCAATAGAATAAATCCCCTTAGCTTCAACAACTAGTTTGTCATTTACTACATTCATCATTTTAATTATACGCTCAGTACTAATAACTCCTTCTGAAACTCCGGTAAAAAAACTATCGCGTTTCAAATAGTCAAGCCTATCCACGTCAAGCTGTCCCGATAAAAGCTGGTGAAGGAATTTCTTTTTATAATTATTATTAAATATATCAATGGCCAATTTTAATTTCCCATGAAAATATTTATTTAATCGATCCATGAATAACTTTGAAAGCTGCTCATGAGAATGATTGTAAACAATACAATTTTCCAATGTATGTGAAAAAGGCCCATGCCCGATATCGTGAAGCAAAATTGCAATTTTGGCAGCCTGTGCTTCTTTTTCAGAAATTTCCTGACCTTTCGTTCTTAGCACTTCAATAGCTTCACCCATAAGAAACATAGCGCCCATAGCATGATGAAAACGTGTATGCAGTGCACCGGGATATACCATATGCGTTAAACCGAGTTGTTTTATCCTACGCAAACGCTGAAAATACGGGTGTTCTATTAAATCAAACAGTAATTCATCATTTACTGATATAAACCCATATACCGGGTCATTAAAAATTTTTCGTTTGTTTAACTGTATTCTTTCCACTTATTTTGTTATTTTGCAATAATATTAATAATGATTTTCAATATTACAACTTTTTACAATATTATTTCATATTCTGAGTTATAACTTATCATTATAAATTTATTTAAAATGGAAAAAATCACCATACTCTGGGCCGACGATGAAATTGAACTTTTAAAACCACATATTATTTTCCTTGAAGAAAAAGGTTATGAAGTTGTTACAACCAATAGCGGAAATGAAGCTATAGAATTGGCAAAGCGACAAACTTTTGAAATTATTTTTCTTGATGAAAATATGCCGGGGCTTTCAGGAATTGAAACCTTGATTCAGCTGAAAAATCTTTCACCGGCAACTCCTGTGGTAATGATAACCAAAAGCGAAGAAGAAAGTATAATGAATGATGCTATTGGTTCCAATATTGCCGACTACCTGATAAAACCGGTAAATCCAAACCAGATATTACTTTGCATAAAAAAAATTCTCGATCAGAAACGGCTGGTCAGTGAAAAAACAACATCAACCTATCAGCAGGAATTCCGCAATATATGGGCAACTCTAATGGATAAGCTTGATCATCATCAATGGACCGATGTTTACAAAAAAATAGCACAATGGGATCTGAGGCTTGAAAAATCCGACGACCAGGGAATGAATGAAGTTTTAAAATCACAACTCACCGAAGCCAATTCATTATTCTCAAAATATATTGAATCGAATTATATTCCTTGGCTAAATGGAGTGGCAAAAGATAAACCTATTTTTTCTCACACATTATTACGCGAAAAATTATTTCCTATTCTTACCGGCTCTACTCCGGTGTTCCTTATTGTTATTGACAACCTGCGATACGACCAATGGAAGGTATTGCAACCTATATTTGAAAATTATTTCAGGGTAGTTGAGGACGAACTTTATTTCTCCATTTTACCAACGGCTACACATTATTCAAGGAATGCACTTTTTGCAGGATTGCTACCTACTGAAATAGAAAAAATTTATCCAACACTTTGGCTAAACGAAGAAGATGAAGGAACAAAAAATCAACACGAGGAAGAATTGTTTGCCATGCTATTAAAGCGATTTGGAAAAGATATTAAATTTTCTTACAGCAAAGTTTTAAACTTATCGTTCGGGAAAAAGCTCGTAGAAACCCTGCCCAACATGATGTCGAATAAGCTGAATGTAATTGTATATAATTTTGTCGACATGCTTTCACATGCACGTACTGAAATGGAAGTGATTCAAGAATTAGCCAATGACGAAGCAGCATACCGTTCATTAACATTATCGTGGTTTGAACATTCACCACTGTTAGATATTATTAAATTTGTTGCCGAGAAAAAAGCTCATTTAATGATAACAACTGATCACGGCTCAATACGCGTTCAAAATCCTACAAAGGTTGTTGGAGATAAAAACACCAATACTAATCTTCGATACAAACTCGGTAAGTCGCTTCAGTATGAGAAGAAAGATGTATTCGAAATAAAAAATCCCCAGGATGCTTTTCTTCCGCGTGTTAATGTGAGTACTTCTTATGTTTTTGCGAAAGAAAATAAATTCTTTGCATACCCCAATAACTATAACTATTATGTAAGTTATTACCGTAACACATTTCAACATGGAGGAATTTCCATGGAAGAAATGATGATTCCTTATGTTGTTCTTTCACCAAAATAATGTTTATGGAAATTATTTGTGTTCATATTTCTGATTTGCCTGGTATTGCCGAGAAGCTTATAAAAAAGCATCCTCAATCAAGAATATTTGCATTTTTCGGGAAAATGGGAGTTGGGAAAACCACATTCATAAAAGAATTATGCAAAGCTCTCAAAGTGAAAGATATTACTAATAGTCCGTCTTTCGGAATTATCAATGAGTATTTCACAGAAACTAATGATCCTGTTTATCATTTCGATTTTTACAGAATAAAAAACTCAACAGAATTCTTTGATATAGGATGTGAAGAATACTTATACAGCGGACATTACTGTTTTATTGAATGGCCTGAAAAAATCATTGATTTACTCCCCGAAAACAGTATTATTATCCATATTGAAGAATCAAATGGAAAAAGAATATTTCGATTTTAATTTTTTTTCAAAAAAAATCTATAACTTTAATGGCTAAAAATAAATTTATGCCGGAAATAAAACCTGAATTTTATTCACTTGGGCAGGCAGGCAATTTAATGCCTCAGGAAGAAATGCTCGAAATAAAAAAGCATAAAAAAAGTATTACAATCGGGGTTCCAAAAGAAACATCATTCCAGGAAAACAGGGTCGCTCTGGCTCCTGTAGCCGTAGGCTTATTGACACAGAACGGACACCAGGTAATGATTGAAACCAATGCCGGAATCTCAGCGCATTTCACCGACAATGATTTCAGTGAACAAGGTGGGAAAATAGTATACTCACCTGAAGAGGTTTTTAAAGCTGATCTGATTCTCAAAGTTGCACCTCCATCGGAAGCAGAGATTGAAATGCTGAAACCCCGTCAAACACTGATTTCAGCAGTACATATTTCAATTCAGAATAAAAATTATTTTAAAAAACTTATTGCAAAAAAAATTACAGCTCTCGGATATGAAATGATCAAAGATAAAACCGGTTCATTTCCGGTTGTACAAGCAATGAGCGAAATAGCAGGAAACACATCCGTGTTAATTGCCGCCGAATATCTATGCCATCCACAATATGGGAAAGGTAGTATGCTTGGAGGTTTTTCAGGTATTACGCCAACAGAGGTAGTTATTATTGGTGCTGGTACTGTTGGCGAGTTTGCAGCCCGTGCAGCAATGGGACTAGGAGCATTAGTTAAAGTATTCGATAATTCTCTTTACAAACTACGCCGATTGCAAAATGATTTGAACACACGTATATTTACATCAATCATACAACCAAAGGTTCTTTTAAAATCGCTCAAAACTGCTGATGTTGTAATAGGCGCCTTACATAATTCAGATGGCCGTTCACCAATTGTGGTAACCGAACAGATGGTTACCGAAATGAAAAAGGGCTCGGTAATCATTGATGTAAGTATCGACCAGGGCGGCTGTGTTGAAACATCATATGTAACCAATCATACCGAACCTGTTTTTCAAAAGTTTGGAGTTACACATTATTGCGTTCCAAACATTCCATCAAAAGTCCCACATACTGCATCATATGCTTTAAGTAATTTCTTCGCTCCAATACTATTACGTTTGGGCGAAGAAGGTGGTATTGATAATTTATTTAAAAATGATTATGGCATTCGGCAAGGAGGTTATTTATATAATGGAATACTTACAAATAAATATATTGGAGAACATTTCAACCTACCTTACCAGGATATTGAATTATTAATGGCCGCGTTTCAAAGGTAAAACCCAGCAAATGCAATAATATAAGTAATACTAATTTTTGATTCAGAATATTCTTTAAACTAATACGAATATTCAATAGGCTTAACCTTATCCTTCATGATGGTAAGGTTCATTTTTGATTATTGTGAAAGCCCTGTATAATTGCTCCATAAACAATAATCTTACAATCTGATGCGAAAATGTAAGCTTAGATAAAGATAATTTCATATTTGCCCTTTTATACATTTCCTGTGAAAAACCGTATGACCCTCCTATTAAAAAAACAAGACATTTAACACTGCTGTTCATTCGTTGCTGAATAAAAGAAGCCAATTCAATTGAACGATACTCCTTCCCAAGTTCGTCAAGCAAAACAATATAATCACTGTCACCAATATTTTTCATTTGAAAAGTCGATTCCTGTTCCTTAATTTGTGTCGGAGCCAATTTTACCGACCCTTTAGCCGAGGGCAAAACATACACTTCAAATGGAATATAATGCTTTATTCTTTTTTCATAAAGAGAAAATCCTTCAATTATATATTTCTCTTCTGTTTTTCCTGTAAGTACCAGTTTTATCTTCATAAAATAATCAATACCCAAAAATAAAAAAATTAACTATTACATTTTTATTATTTGTTTTTTATATTTGCATCGAACATGGTATACTTGGCTCAAAATTTGAGTTTTAAGTGTGCCTTATAAAAAACAGTAAAATGAAGAAAGCATTCATTATAATACTGACCCTTTCTATTACTACTTCTATTCTTGCTTCAATAACCATATATAAGCAAGATGATATAATTACTGTTATAGCTGATGCAATAAAAAAAGGAAATTCAACTGATGTGGCAAAATATTTTAATACTACAATTGACCTTGCCATTCCTAATAATGAAGGCACTTTTAGTAAAACACAAGCAGAACTTATTCTTAAAGATTTTTTTACAAAGAATCCCCCAAAAACATTTACAGTTAATCACAATGGCTCATCAAACGATGGCTCACTTTATGCAATTGGCACTTATACCGCCGATTCCGGTTCATACCGTACATATTTCTTATTAAAAAAATCAGGTACAAATTACCTGATACAAAAACTGGAATTTGAATCTGAATAAATATATTGTCATGAATATTGATGAAATAATCAGGCATGCTCTTGCTGAAGATATTGGTAATGGCGACCATACTTCGCTTTCGTGTATCCCGAAAAACGCTAAAGGTAAAGCACGCCTTTTAATTAAAGACTCAGGAATACTTGCAGGTGTTGATATTGCACAAAAAGTTTTTAATAAAGTCGACTCTGATCTTAAAGTTAATATTTTTCTAAAAGATAGAAGTAAAATAAAAAAAGGTGATATCGCTTTTACGGTTGAAGGTTCTTCTATCTCAATCCTATCAGCAGAAAGATTGGTTCTTAATTTCATGCAACGTATGAGTGGTATTGCCTCTGCTACTCATGAATTGGTTGAATTAATTAAAGGGACTAAAGCAAAAATTCTCGATACAAGAAAAACTACTCCATTACTTCGTGAAATTGAAAAAATGGCTGTGCGCATTGGAGGTGGTTATAATCACAGGATGGGTTTGTATGATATGATTATGATTAAAGATAATCACATTGATTTTGCTGGAGGCATTGAACCAGCAATAAATTCGACATTGCAGTATTTGAAAACAAATAAATTGAATTTAAAAATTGAAATTGAAGCTCGTAATATTGACAATGTAAAAGAAATTATCGCAATTGGAAATATTCATCGGATTATGCTTGATAATTTTTCTCCTATTTTAATAAAAGAAGCTGTGAAATTGATTGACAATAAATTTGAAACTGAAGCGTCTGGTGGAATTACAAAAGAAAATATCAAAGCATACGCTGAAAGCGGAGTTGATTTTATTTCAGTCGGAGCAATAACACATCATATCAAAAGCCTTGATATGAGCCTTAAAGCTTTTTAACAAAACCTTGTTTTATAAATGAATTGGGATAAAATTTCATATATTCTTTTTCGCAATAGTGTTGTAATTCGCTTTTTAAAATCGACAAAACGAATAGTGATTCCCGGCTTTGATCATATGCCTTTATATGATGTTGCCAGTTTTTTTTTCAAAGGAATATGGAAAGGAGCTATTACAACACGAGCATCAGCGCTTTCATTTACTTTTTTTCTGGCTTTGTTTCCTACAATTATTTTTTTCTTCACATTAATACCCTATATACCCATAGAAGGATTTCAAGATACTTTGCTTGCTCTTTTCAAAAGTATTTTACCAAAAGATACTTATTCCGCAGCCATTGGAACACTTGAAGATATTATTAAAATTGAACATGGAAATTTATTATCAATAGGTATTTTAGCTTCGCTTTATTTTTCGACTAATGGAGTTAGCGCAATAATGCTTGCTTTTAATAATTCTATTCATGTTAATGAAACGCGCTCCTATATTAAACAAAAAATTATAGCTTTATTACTAGTGCTTATTCTTTCTACACTTATCATAATTGCGATAACACTTATTATTACAGGTTCATGGTTTCTTAAATATTTGTTGAATAATCATTATATCGAATCAGAATTTACATTTTATGCTTTAACTATCATTAAATGGATAATTGTTTGTTCTCTTTTCTTTTTTATTGTTTCATTTTTGTATTACCTGGCACCAGCTAAAAGAGAACGATTTCGTTTTATTTCTGCAGGTTCAACATTAGCAACTCTTCTTTTTATTCTATCTTCAGTAGGCTTTAATTTCTATATTTCAAATTTCTCACAATACAATAAGCTATACGGATCTATCGGAACATTAATTATTATTTTAATGTGGATATATATTATTTCTATTGTGCTTCTGATAGGATTTGAGCTGAATGCAAGTATTAAAAATGCAGGAAAATTATCAAAAAAGGCATAAACTATTTCTCACTAAATTCCTAAATTTATTATTCAGCTTGTCGAAATATTTGCTTAATATACGAGATAGAATTCTTACAAGTCTCGATTTTTTTTATTAATAATCAATATATTTTCCTTTTCTTAATATTTGCAATATTAACATTTTAAGTTCCTTTTTATAAACTATATAAATTAAAAAGGAGGTAATCACTAAAATACAAATTGATTTTTGTAACAAATACTCATGATAAAATAATATTTCCGAACAAATAACCATTATTATAAAAAACAAAGGAAGATATATTAATTTCATTTTATTAAACTTAAATTTAAATATTTTTCTACTTTCAAAATAAAGAAATAACGCTTGAATAGGTTTAATAATAAAATTAGCCCATACAGCACCCATCAAACCAAAATATTTAACTAAGATTGCACTGGAAACTATTTGAAAAATTGCTGAAAATAAAAACACCTTAGGTAAAACTTTTGTTTGTTTAAAAAAATATATAGGAGCTAAAAATAAATAGAAATAAACTCTTGTTGCAAAGCCCATACATAGAATTGGCAAGTAATCATATATCTGATAAAAAAAACTATTCTTAACAACAATTGGAAATAAAAGTGGAACAAAAATTAAAATTAATGGAATTAAAATTAATGTTAGTGCTGATAAGCTATTGTAGTATCTATTAACTTCGGTCGTGCTTTCTTTAAAATTATTATCCTTCCAAATATTGAATACTTTGGGGTGAATTGTATTAACAAGACCAACTTGTAAGAAATCAATGACCAAAGTACATTTAATAGCTAAATCAAAAACACCAACAAGAGAAACATCTTTTAAAAAATACTCAATTACATACCTATCTATGTTTCCAACAATCCATATAAAAACAGCACAAAAGAACATTGGCAAGCAAAATGCTTTCATGCCTTTCAGATATTCAGAATTAAATTTAAAATTATATTCTTTAATAATAAAAAACATTATTGTTGCAAATGATATAATAGTTGGAATAAGCCTGCCCCACATTGGTCCAACCAAAGTATATGGAAATGCAAACAATAATGAAATTGAAATAATCATTGTGAAAGAAAAATTTAAAATATTAATCCAGAAAAATCTTATTGGTCTCTGTTGATTAATTAATAAACTTGAATATGTTTTCAGAAACCCAGTAAACACAGCTGAGAAAACAGTCATTAACCCCCAGGGATAGAAAATAATTTCTGCATTACTTTTAAGAATTGTTTGAAAAACTAATTTAAAAAAGAAATCTCCACCTACTGAAAATATTGAAATAACAATCAATCCCAAAATAATAAGAGTAATCATAATTGTTCCGATAAATGATTTTAATTTATTTAAATCATTTTTATAATCGAAATAATTAATTCCAATAAATGTTTCTAAACTGAAACTTGATAGAATCTGCACTAAATACAAAATACCAAGGTAAAATGTATTCATTCCGATTTGTTCTTTTGTTAATTTGGAAATAAAAATAATCTGAAGAATTAACCCTGAAACAAAGGGTAATGCTCCAATTAAAGAATATATTAAAGATGATTTAAAAAAGTTTTTTGAAATCATTTACTTATATGATTTTTTTCCTAAAAATTTACTTATACTTTCAACGTCAGAATGAAATAAACTGAAAATATATCCAATTATTGCCCTTAATCTCCATACTTTATTTTGTATCCCTTTATAAAAAATTGCTTTCAAATAATCCTTTCTAGCACCTTCGAAATCTTTTCGAATAAGCTTATATCTTCCTGAACGAGCTAAAGAAATTTGCAAAATACCAGAATAATATTCTTCTAATTTCTTTATGTTATACTAATGCTGAACAAAAATAGAAAAAATAATTAACAACCCAATGGTTAAA
>DAOQAK010000023.1 GCA_035353855.1 Bacteroidales bacterium
TTTCAGCTTTCTTTGTTCCCTGTTTGAAATTTTTGAGGAAACTCCAAAAATAATTGATAAAAAAATACCTGTACATTAAAGTATTTTATACTTTTGAGTACAAATTAATTTAACCGATTATTTATTTAAAATAAAAACCATGTCATGTAATTGTTGTAAGCCTGTAACGATTGATTTATCAGCGTATGGCATAAATGAAACAAAAGAGATTTTTTATAACCTCTCTTATGATGAACTTTATAAACACGAAACCAATCCTGCTCTTGAAGGACTTGAAAAAGGTTTTGTTACTAAGACCGGAGCATTGAACGTTGATACCGGAATTTTTACCGGTCGTTCACCCAAAGACAAATATATTGTTAAAGAAGAAACTTCTGAAAATAATGTATGGTGGGCTGCACCTAATCGTAAAGGTTCCGATAATAAACCTATCAGTGAAGAAGTTTGGAAATCATTGAAAGGAATTTCTCAGAAACAATTAAGTGGAAAAAAACTTTATATTGTCGATGCATTCTGCGGAGCAAATCCAAACACACGTTTGAGTCTTCGCTTAGTTACAGAAGTAGCTTGGGCAGCACATTTTGTAAAGAATATGTTCATTCGTCCTACAGAAGAAGAACTGAAAAATTTCAAACCCGATTTTTCAATACTTCATGCATGTAAAGCTACCAATCCCAACTGGAAAGAACAAGGCTTGAACAGTGAAGTTTTTGTTGCATTCAACCTGAAAGAAAGAATGGCTGTAATTGGTGGCTCTTGGTATGGCGGTGAAATGAAAAAAGGAATGTTTTCGGTTATGAATTATTTCCTTCCATTGAAAGGTATTGCATCAATGCATTGCTCAGCTAATATGGGAAAAGATGGCGATACTGCTATTTTCTTCGGATTATCAGGAACCGGTAAAACCACTTTATCTGCTGACCCAAAACGATTGCTTATAGGTGACGATGAACATGGCTGGGATGATGAAGGTGTTTTTAATTTTGAAGGAGGTTGTTATGCAAAATGTATTGATTTAAGCAAAGAAAAAGAACCCGATATTTACAATGCAATTAAACGTGATGCTTTGCTTGAAAATCTGGTATATGATAAAGAAGGAAATATAAATTTCAAAGATGGCTCGAAAACCGAGAACACCCGTGTTTCATATCCTATTTATCATATTAATAATATAGTAAAACCGGTTTCAAAAGGCGGGCATCCTAAAAGTATCATTTTCCTTACAGCCGATGCATTTGGCGTTTTACCTCCTGTTTCTAAATTAACGCCTGAGCAAACCATGTATCATTTTTTGAGCGGTTATACTGCAAAGGTTGCCGGTACCGAAAGGGGAATTGTTGAACCACAGCCAACTTTTTCATCATGTTTTGGCGCAGCATTCCTTTTATTACATCCTACTGTTTATGCAAAGCAACTTGCTGAAAAGATGCAGAAATATGGTTCATCAGCTTATTTGGTTAATACAGGTTGGATTTGCGGACCATACGGAGTAGGACACAGGATTGATATTCCTTCAACCCGCGCCATTATTGATGCCATTCTTGATGGAAGTCTTAAAAATGCAGAATACGAAAAACTTCCAATATTCGGATTAATGATTCCAAAGGCTATCAAAAATGTTGACAGTAAACTTTTACATCCTCGCAACTTATGGAAGAATCCGGAAGATTGGGATACAGCTGCAAAAAACCTTGCCGGAAAATTCATTAAGAACTTTGAGAATTTTACTGATAATGAAGAAGGTAAGCGACTGATAACAGCTGGTCCTTCAATATAACTTTTCCTTGTTTTTTATATAATACGATGTACTCAATATGTAGTATGTCGTATTTTTTTTTACTTTAATTTTAAGAAAATTATTGTTTGTTATAAAATTTAATTATATCTTTGTGATGCGAATAACTGAATTATTAATTTTAATTTTTTAATTAATGGCTACAGGTAAAGTTAAATTCTTCAACCGTAAAAAGGGTTACGGGTTCATCGTAGATGACGAATCCCAGAAAGAAATCTTTGTTCATATTACCGGTTTAATCGATCGCGATATGAAAGAAAACATGTCAGTTACCTTTGATATCGCCGAAGATGAAAAAGGTAAAAAAGCTGTAAATGTAAAAAAAGCATAATTTCTTTTTTTGCCCTTCATAAAAGAGGCGTTCCGTTAACGGAACGCCTCTTTTTTTTGTACCTGATATGAAAACCTGTTAGGTATTCAGCATTACAGGCATTACCAACATAAGCAGATCTTCATTTTTATTTTCTTTATCAACAGGAAGTAAAAGTCCTGCGCGATTAGGAGCTGACATCTCGAGGCAAATTTCATCGGTGTCAATGTTGTTAAGCATTTCTACAACGAATTTTGAGTTAAAGCCTATTTCCATATCTTCTCCATCGTACTGGCAGCTCAGGCGTTCTTTTGCTTCATTAGCAAAATCTAAATCTTCAGCTGAAAGTGTCAACTCTTTTCCGCTGATACGGAAACGTACCTGGTGAGTTGACTGGTTTGAAAATATGGAAACACGTTTAATCGAATTCAGGAAAGGAATTCGTTCAATAGTAAGTTTGTTGGGGTTTTCAGTTGGAATTACGGCAGAATAGTTCGGATATTTACCGTCAATTAGGCGGCATATCAGGCTGAAGTTCCCGTATTCAAAAAATGCATTGGTATTATTGTATTCAATTTTAACATTACTGTCTTCGTGTGAAAGCAAGTTTTTAAGCTGATTCAAGGGTTTCTTTGGAAGGATAAACGAAGCAGTCTCTTCCGATTTGGTATCCTTACGGGTATAACGAACCAGTTTGTGTGCATCGGTAGCTACAAATGTAACGCTGTTGCCTGCAATTTCGCAAAATATTCCTGACATTACAGGGCGAAGTTCATCGTTTCCGGCAGCAAAAAGAGTTTTGTTAATTGCTGTTGAAAGAACAAATGAAGGCAACTGTAATGATGAAGAATTACTGAGTGTAGGAGTTTTAGGGAATTCTTCGGCATTATGACCTGATAATTTATATTTCCCTTCTCCTGCTGATATTTCAATACCATAAGTTGATTTTATATCAATAGTAAATGTGATAGGAATATCAGAAAATGTTTTTAAAGTATCGAGCAATATTTTTGCTGGTATTGCAACACTTCCAGGTCTTTCAGCCTTAGTAACCGCTACTTTTGCAGTCATAGTAGTTTCTAAATCGGAAGCAGAAATAATAAGCCCTTCTTTATCAAGTTCGAAAAGAAAGTTGTCGAGTATAGGTAAAGTGTTGGTTGTGCTGATAACTCCGCTTATAGCCTGAAGCTGCTTTAATAATAATGTACTGGAAACGATAAATTTCATAAAAATGGTTTTATAATTTTGGTTTACAAAAATACTTTTTTTATGAAAAAATAAAAATTATTTTTTCTGCCTGCAATGTACTATTTTTTTTCGGATACCGGTGCTGTTTTAATAAAATATGAAAGCGGTCTCAGTATATTATCGAAAACATAGAACTGAATAATTGCAAAATCTTTATTATAGTTAAATAATGCATAAAGCCTGTCCTTATCATAAATCATTGGAGTTCCGTCAAGTTCCATTTCCCCTTCATAAGGCTTCTTGTGAAATGTTTTAATGCTTAATGATTTTCCTGTAATATCTGTAACAGTAAGAATATGATAAGGGGTTGTCATTATAATGGAATCTTTATTATGTAATTTAAAATCGGTAACCATTGATTCGTATCTGATGTTTTTGAAAGCAGAAAGAAAACGGAGAAGGTTAGTTGTATCGTAATTAGCGATGTAAGCATTTCTGGAAACAGACATTAATTTAAAATTGTTGTTTCCTGCATTTTCGACCAGGTATGATTGTTCTGGTTCTGATGGTATTTCCATTTTAACAGATTTGATATTCACCAGTTCAATATTAAAAATAGTTTGATCGCGCCAGTCATTTATCAGTGGGCTGAAGCGCGATGACAAATACCCATTGAACCCGGGAACATGTGTGATATAAGGTATTTCAGCATCTTCCAAAATCATATACGTTCCCATTAAGTTTTGTGTCTGGTCGCCAACATAATAAGTTTTAACAAGTTTTTCATGTGGGAAAAGTTCCAATCCGAGGAAATCAATGCGGTATACTGTTTGGTAAATTTCAACTTTCACTCCAATCGTTGATAAACGGGTTAACACATTTTCACGTGCTGTTTTAGGAACGGTTTCCTTTACTTCAACTTTCTTTATGGTTTTCAATAAAGTATTTATCTCATCATCTTTTGCAGGTAGTGAATCATTGATTCTCCAGTCGCCGGGAGATTTTTTAATAAGTGTCAGATGATGGTTCGATTTATCGGAAAGAAATATTTTTGTTATCAACGATGTATCGGCTACAGCAAAAGTGCTTTCTTTTGATGATAATGTGCTTTTAGCATCGTTATATGTATAAGCAAGTGCAATGAATATAAGCGCTAATGCAATTAGCAGGATCAACCTGTTTTTTTTCATAATAGGTAAAGAATTATATATTTATATTATCTGCGGTATTTACGTTTTCTGATTAAGCTTTGAATGATGCCGAATAGAATTATCAGGAATATCGGAAAACCAATATTGGTGATTTGAATCATCAGTTTTTGTTTTGATGTTTTTGTTTTATCAAGCAAACGGAGTTTTAGTTCGCGTGAACGTACTTCCATCAATCCGGAATCATCGCACATATAATCGATACAATTCAGAAGAAAGTCTTTATTGCCGAATGTTTCAGAAGTATATTTGTCATATCCCAGTGGTAATGGATATTTTACATCGCCATAGGTTTGTACCTGGTTTTTGATAATGTCTCCATCAGAAACTACTATCATTTGTGTTGGCACACCTTCTTCTTTGAAATCAATTTCTTTGTTACTTGCTATAGTATCTTCAAGACGATTCTTGAAAATGGAAGTAAATTTTCCTTCAAGTAAAACGGCAACAGGTAGGAACGATTTATTGAATAATCTTTCATCCGGTTGTTTCTTCATTATATCAAGGCTTATAGAAACAGGAGTTTGAAGGGTACGCGAATATTTTGAAGAGGTAAGAAGAATGGTTTTTGAAATGCCTTTTGCAGTAACAGTATCAATACTGCTGACGAATTCAAATTTAACGGCATTCAAATTATTCACGATAGGATTTTTTATTGCAGGCATCACTACAGGGAAGAAATACCATGGTAAATAGCTTAGTTGTGGCTGTGTACCGATGTTCCCGGTTTTAACGGGTATCGGCATTGCATCAATATCCTGTATCAGGTCATAGTTCAGGCGGACACCATATTTGAATAACTGGTCTTCAATGCCCAGTTTCTGTGCTATTCCAATAGTTGCATCGGAAGCACGCAGACTGTCCATGCTGGCGAATATAGGGTCGATAAGCCACAACACTTTCCCGCCTTTCATAATGAACTGGTCGATAATGAATTTATCTTTTATATCAAAAACAGAATCGGGTTTTGCAATAATGATGGCTTTAAAACCTTTAAGAGCTTTAAGCTGATGGTTTATAGTTACACGTTCCACATTGTAATAATCAGACAGCGTTGTTGAGATATCCCCGGTTTCGTATTTGTCCAGTTCTCCATGTCCTTCAATAAATGCAATTTTCGGTTTTGTAACAGAGGATAATTTTTTAATAACACTGGCAATATTGTATTCAAGGGTTTGGATGGAATTATTCAGTACGGCTTCGCGTGCAACTCCTAACTGTGTGTTAAGCAGCTGCAGCGGAAGTTCTCGCCCTTTATACGATACAATAGCTCCCGGAAAAATTACTTTCTGGCTTGTGCCGTCATTGGTTTTCTCCTGGATACTGGTAGGAAGCAGCCCCGACTGTACAAGTTGTTTATATAGATTTTTAAATTGTGTTTTATCTTCATCCGCATTGGGATTGATAAATTCATATTCGATGTTGTCGGAATAAGCCCTGAACTGGTTAAGCATTTCGCGAGTTTCATTCCGTAAATGCTTAAACCCGGCAGGTAGATCCCCATCGAGATATATTTTAAAATACACAACATCATCCAGGTTCTTAACGATTTTCTTTGTAGTTTTTGATAATGTGTAACGTTTTTCGGAAGTTAGGTCTAACCTTGCAAATACAAAGGAACTAATGATGTTTAATGAAATGATAATTAATAAGCTTAGTGAAAAATTTATGATATTCTGTTTTATAAGATTATTTTTTTTCGATACTTCAGTAACTTCATTATTCTTATCAGTTTGCTTTTTATTTTTAAAAAAGAAAAAAGTTTTTTTTGTTTCATGACGGCTCCATTTCCTGCTTTCGAGCGAAACTTTACTAAGCAATATAAAAATAATGATTACACTTAAAAAGTAAAGTATATCTCGTGTATCAACAACACCGCGGCTTATAGAAGAATAATGAACATTGATTCCAAGTTGTTGTATGTAAAATGAAAGACCTCCGAAAAAATCAAATGAATAAATCATTTCAAAGCCCATGTAAACAAAGGCACATAACAGAAGGGATATGATAAATGAGATGATCTGGTTATCGGTAAGCGATGATGCAAATAACCCGATAGATACAAATGTAGCAGCAAGAAATAGCAGCCCGATGTATGAACCCCATGTACCTCCCGCATCAAGGTTTCCGATAGGGCTTCCCAGGTAGTAAACTGTAGCGTAATAAATTAATGTAGGGAGTAAAGAAAATAAAACCAGTACAACACCGGCCAGGTATTTTGCCATAACAATCTGTAGGTCGGATATTGGTTTGGTTAAAAGCATTTCAATAGTTCCACTGCGTTTTTCTTCGGCAAAAGAACGCATCGTAATTGCCGGGATAAGAAACAGGAAAACAAATGGTGCGAGCATAAATAACCCGTCGATATTGGCATAGCCATTTTCCAGTACATTAAAGTCGAGTTGGAAAACCCAAAGGAATAAACCGTTTATAAGCAGGAATACTGTTATTACTATGTAGCCGATTAAAGAACTCAGGAAGTTCCTGATTTCACGTTTGAAAAGTGTATACATTCAGTGAAAGATAAATTTTTAAAACTATTTGCGAAATTAATCTTTTTTATGATTTTGGTAGAATCGTTTAAGAAAAATTAACATTGATATTGTTTGCACTTTTTCTGCTAATTTTACACGATAAATATATTTTGAAATGAAAGCGTACATAATAAATATTGGTGATGAGTTGCTGATAGGGCAGATTGTGAACCTTAATGCATCGTGGATGGCAGAACAATTGAACCTGGTAGGGGTTGAGGTTTGTAAAATTATTGTTGTAGGTGATAAAGAGGAAGATATTAAAAATGCATTATACGTTGCCACAATGGAAGCTGATTTGATTTTTCTTACCGGCGGACTTGGCCCTACGAACGATGATAAAACCAAAGATGTATTGTGTGAATATTTCAATACAAATCTGGTTATACATGAACCTTCATTAAAAATGATTACCGAGTTGTTTAAAGCAAGAGGTTGGGGACTTACTGAACTGAATCGTAAACAAGCTGAAGTCCCTGAAATATGTAAAGTCATTTTGAATAAACAAGGTACTGCTCCCGGTTTATGGTTTGAACAAAATGAAAAAATATTTATTGCTACTCCCGGTGTTCCTTTTGAAATGAAAGCGATGATGCTTGAACATATTCTTCCTGCTATTGAAAAACTTTTAAAAGCGCCATGGGTAGTGCATAAAACCATACATACACAGGGCGTAGGAGAGTCGTTCCTTGCTGAAAAAATTGCATCGTGGGAAAATGGAATACCATCACATATCAGCCTGGCTTATCTACCTTC
Organism: Bacteroidales bacterium; assembly: GCA_035353855.1. NCBI lineage: Bacteria > Pseudomonadati > Bacteroidota > Bacteroidia > Bacteroidales > Bacteroidales bacterium. The sequence continues at coordinate 7,792 of DAOQAK010000023.1, forward strand.
GCCCGGTTTGGTAAAATTACGTCTTTCAGCTAGAGGCAATGATAAAATGCAATTGAGAAAAGATATCAATGAACAAATAAAAAAATTATTGGAAATAATCCCTGATTTTATTTTCGGATATGATAGCGATACCATTGAATCGGTTGTTGGAAATATTTTAAAAGAAAAAAACAAAACGATGTCTGCTGCCGAAAGCTGCACTGGTGGAGCTATTGCGCAGCGCATTACTTCGATTGCCGGAAGTTCAGCATATTTCAAAGGTTCAGTTGTTGCGTATTCCAATGAAGTGAAAGAAAATATTCTGGGTGTAAACCCTGCAACGCTTTTGAAGTTTGGCGCTGTTAGTGAAGAAACAGTAAAAGAAATGGCAGCAAATGCAAGAGCGAAATTAAAAACCGATTATTCTGTTGCAGTGAGTGGTATTGCCGGTCCCGATGGCGGAACTCCTGAAAAACCTGTAGGTACGGTATGGATAGCTGTTGCTTCTGAAAAAAATATTATTGCTAAAAAATTTCAGTTCGGGAATAATCGGCTTGTAAATATTGAACGTGCTGGTGTAACCGCATTGAGTATGCTTATGAAATGTATAAGTTGATTTTAGTTTTTGCCTAAAATTTTTTATTAAAAATTCCATAGCATCATAAACCATCAACCAAACCAGCGGCTCAACCTAAAAACCTATAACAAATATTCAATAAATAAACTTTTGTCTTTTATTTTAATGTCTATGCCTTCCTGAATGTTTTGATGGGAAAATATAAGAAGCAATATAACCGATATTGTATGTTGATGAATTGTTATCGCCTTGACCGTAACGGAAGTAAAATGAAGCAATGCCGCTTTCTGCACGATAACCAATTTGCATTTCACCAACATAAGTTTTAAATAGATCTCTGGTTGTTAATCCCTGGAATTCCGTTTCAAGTCCGTAAATTTCTGTCATGGAATATTGCAACCCTCCGCCCAACGAAAAGCCGAATTTGCCTGTATTGTCAGTTAAACCTGAAAGTCCGCCAAAATTCATTTTGCATAAAAAGGGAAACGATAATGCTCCTATTCCTTTGAATTCTTTATAACAGAAAGCTGTAATTCCCCAGTTTATCTGCACTTCTCCTGATATAGAAAATTTATTATATCCTAAAAATAATTTTGGTCCTATAATAATATTTGCAATAGCATTACCTGCAGTATGAAGTGTGGTGTCGCCTGCTCTTTCAGGGTTTGTAAAATGTTCATATAAATCTAAACCATAATTGAATCCCATCCTGACCTGCGATTTTACAGGGGAATTTGAAAAAAATGGAATTAAAATTATTGAAATGATAATTATTTTAATCGGTTTCATGCTATGAAATTACAGTAAAACCTAATGGTAATAATGAATCCAAAATTTCAGTTGTGAACATTTTTATTAACTGATGTTACGCAAAATCATTATTTGTATCGAAACAACATTATTTTATTATACCGATTGTATATATGTAATAGTCCAATAAATTGTACTATAACATCTATGTCATCGGCATAACCATTGTAAAATTTAAAATATTCTTTGGACTATTTTAAATTAACAATTGGTATTATATGTCTCGTTAGGGACAACAGCTTGGTAAAAAAGGTACAACTCACTCCTTGTTGTACCGTAGGTACTAAACTTTCAAGACCACATAGCTTTCAAATACGTTCAGTTAATTGGGTTGTGCCTATCTGCCTCGTCGGCAAGACAGGCAGCACACAACTTCATAGTGGTTATATATTTTACAAGCGGTTATGCCTACCTGCCTCGTCTCGTCGGCAAGACGGGCGGCATATACTCTTAAATCCTTATTAATTAAAGTTTTTAAAATTTTATTTTGAGTTTTGCGTAACATCAATTATTAACTAATTGATGATTGCAGGAAAAACTAATCTTTAAAATATAAAAAATAATAAGCTTCAACATTATCAAGGTAAGCACCGTCGAATCCGGCATCAGTAATTTTTTTAATGTACGAATCATCGTTGCCGTAAATAATTTCCTGCCATTCTTTATCCCAAAATTTTACCCATCTTTCGTCTTTATATCCTTCGTATTTCCTTTTCATCCAGCAAGGGTGAATAGTGTTCCATTTCTTTTTCCAGTAATATCGCCAGTTTTCAGCAGCGCCAATATTAATATAAGAAATTAATAAACGTTTTCCTCCATTGGCTTTTGTTTTAAGTTGCGATATTTCTGTTGATGTAAGTATGTCATCGTTGAAAAATAAATCCATTATGATTACATCAAAATTAGTAGCGTCAATAGCATTTATCATTTGTTCTTTGGAAGAAAAATTATCGGTATTTATGAGATACAGATAATTTTTAGCTTCTTGCAAAGTATTGATATCATTAGTGTTTTCGTTGATTACACTGTCGGGGATATATTTATAATCATAATTTTCGCTTGAGCGCGGAAAGCATATAAAGCCTTCGCTTTGGCTCAACTGTATTGCATTTGCAATATTTGTATTATCACTAACATAATCGGCAACTAAAACTTTTTTTGAAGAATTTTTTATTTTACGTGCCATGAATAATCTCCCATCATCTTCAACAGGGCCTTCTTCATAAAATAATGATTCAATACCAATGCCGTCGATGGCTGAGATATACGTAGCATTAAATCCTTCTGTTGTATCACAATCAGTGAATGCCAGTTCAATTCCGTTCTGTGGTATAATTATAAAACCGGGTTTTATTTTTTTTGAATAATCAGAAATGCTGATGATAAAATCCTGCATTTTTATTGCGGCTTTGTCGGAACGCTTTTCTTTGGAGCAGCTTATTAATAAGGTAATGATTAAAATATAGAAAAATATTTTTTTCATTATTTATTCTTTTTATGATGGAAGCAATTTTCCCGGACTTGTTTTCTTGTGATGTTAATAGCTTGTCCGAATTTTTTTATTAATTAAAATATTTTAAATCCGAAATCATCGATGAATAAATCATTTTTCCCTGTATTCCAAATGAACAATGAAAATTCATAATCATTACTTTTTACCTGGGGTAATTGAAATAGTAAATCTACTTTTTCCCATTTTTTTTGATGTTGTATAATATCGTTTAAATTATAAGTTTTATAATATGTGTTTTGTCCGTTTTCGCTTATTGATACAACAATTTTACAATCGTTTAATGTTTCATAAAAAAAGTTTGAACTGAATAATAATATTCTGCTTTTGTTTGTTATTGAAGGTAATTCCTTTGTTTTGTATGTTATGCCGTATTCTTCATTTTTTGTCAACATGCCGGATTTATTACCTGAAAATGAAATCGTAGTAGTTGAATTTGTATTCTGCCATGAGTCAGTAGCACTCGTATCGTATGTCATAGTGGATTGAAAAACGGGAGATTTATCATTAATGCCAATAAACTCGTAAAGCGTTTTATTTACCGAACTGTCATCTGATTTGCAAATCGAGATTTTACCGTTATCATCGATCTTTTTTATTTTTGAGATTATTTCAGGGTATTGTGAATAAATGTCGGAAAGGAAAAATTCATTTTGAAAAACAACATAATCGTAATTCCATTGTAATGCTTTTGAAATATTTTCTTTTGTCGTCGATAAAACAAAATATCCTTTTCTACCCATTAGTATAAAGGGTATATTTGGTGCATAGGCATCAATCACTAACATTTTTGAATCAGTGGGTATATGTATAGAATCCAGGTATACCTTGGAATTTTTAAAATTATTGATTGTGGCCATAGTCCTGTCCCATTCACCTGTAATTCGTCGGTCTTTTTGTGAATATGCAGCATTGATAATCATTGGAACACTAATTAACAATATTATTAATAAAAAAATTAAGTTGCTTCTTTTTGTATTTATTGACGGGATTATTGAAACCACAATGACCAGGAGCAAAATAACTGGTAAATAAAAAGTATCCAGAAAATAATAGTCATGCTCAGGAAACTGGTGAAGCATTAATAAAGCAAAACAAACACATCCGCAAAAAATTATAAACATCAAAAATAATAATGTTAGTATTTCTTTTTTTATTTTAATCTTTTTTGCAATGATTATTATAATTGAAGTTATTACTAAAACAAATAAAACTACGTAATGAATAGTTGAAAAATATTGAGTAAGCCAATTATGTTTTACAATTTTTATAATCTCGATTGCATCATGAATGCTTGTTACTGGCAGTAAAAAATTTAAAAAAATGGACCCATATTTCTCTCTTAAATATTTATTATAAAAATAAATAACGATTATTGACGCTAAAGAAATAAGAACAGGAATTATTTTTTGTTTTATTTGAGTCTGACCACGAATTATTCGAATTATTTCAAGACCATAAATCGCAAGTAAAAAAATAATAAACGTTGTTCTGCTTAGTGCAGCCAAAGTAATAAAAGCTATGCAAATATTAAAATGATTATTGTTTTTATTTAGTATATATTTTGTGTAAAAATAAATGCCAATAATTGTATTTGCTAAAGAAGGTATTGTAGGCAGAAATCCATTTTGATAATATACAAAAACGGGCGATGTTGCAGCGAATACAGTAATAAATATTGATTTATTAAAACTTCCGGTTAAAAGATGAGATAGTTTAAATAAAAAATATAGTCCCAGAAAACTATACAGCAAAATATATAATCGAAAAATCCAGGGTGAGTTGTCGCCCGATATTTTCATAAAGACTGCAGGTATAAAATCATGTATGGGAAAATCAACAGCAGTAATACTTTCATGAGATGGTGATTTCCTGCTATCTGGATATAGTACAAAAGTTTCAGGTTTGAAAAAATTTAGGTTGTTGTTTACAAATCCCAAAGCAAGTGCATATCTGTCCGATTGTGACCACGCGTGAATGTGTGAAGGAAATTCATTTATGTTTTTATAATGAAATAATATCCCTAAAAATATTATTATTATAATTGCTGAAAAGTTTTGTTGTTTTATTCTCATGGTATGATGGTATGTTTGCTGACAAATATGAAGTTTTTTAGTGGTGAAAATTACTATTAAAATTTAAACAAGCCAAATAAAATAAATACATCGCTCAGTTTTCCATATCTGCATCATATCCTGAAAGCGTATGATTATGATTTGATACAAATCTTTTTGATCAACCATTGTAAAATTTAAAATATCCTTTAGGCTATTTTAAATTAACAATTAGTATAAATCATTTTCGTATCGGTATAAAAACAATTTCGAATATCCATTATTCAATATCGAATGATGAAGTAAAATTTGGGTATTGGAAATTCTATGTTCGTTATTGGATATTAAAAATACATCAATTCGTTTTATACCGACAGAAAAGAGTTTTGCAAAAATATTTTTTGTTTTCTGTACGATATAACTCGTTCTAAACAGTTTTGCCATTGCAAACCTAATAAGAACGAGTATAATTTTAATACCAGGAATTATAAAAATCAGCAGGAAGTTTCTCTCAGTATGTTGGTGTAGGGATCAAACCAACGATATTTAAAAATCAAGTGGCTTATTTCTTAACATCGCAGCTATCCCCCATGCAATTGGGTCTTTCTTTAGGCTTAGGGAGAATTTTTACACGAATGAATATATCATACACTTTGCATCCTACACAAATAGCAAAAGCTGTTTCAAGGTACAGCATAAGCAGGCAAAGCATACAAAGCGGACATACTGTATGGAAAAGCGATCCGTCATTTTGCAGGAAGAGTGATAAAACAAAAATGGTAGAAGAAAGTAACAACCCAATGCTCCAGGCAAACTTCTTCTGAACAGCACCAATAGGAATAGGTGTCTGCTTTCTGACAAAAATCCACGCAAGTAAAACTGTAGGTGAGAATTTAGGATTTATAAAAAGACCGATCAGAAAGTTGATTACCAATCCACCCATAACATAAGGAATGATCACATACTTATGTAATACAAATCCGTTAATAGTCGCAATAAGTCCGAAAAGGAACATGATCCCGGCACTTGCTCTCATGCGCCTTTCGTTTAATACCTTGTAGGGTTTTCCGTCAATGTATTCGCCAAAACTAAATGTAGACATATTTTATTTCCTCCTTTGCAAAGATATTATAAGTATACAGAATCTTAGCAGATTTGTAAAGCAAAATGCGCTTAGATTCTGTTATGCCGATTTATCCCGACTTGTCGTGGATAGGAAATTTTTGCAACCGAACTTGTGAGCTCATGAATACCTTCAAAATAAAATAAGTTATGAATAAATCATTTCCGTATCGGTATACATATATAAATAATGATTATAGCCAATATCGGTAATACCTTATTTATATAAATTATCAAGGATTGTATTTATAGAAATAAAAAGTTTTAGCGAATTGAAACTTAGTGAGTCTTAGCAGGATCGAACTGCTGACCTCTTGCCTGTCAAGCAAGCGCTCTAAACCAGCTGAGCTAAAGACTCTTTTTGTTCTTTATTGTTTTTTATACAGAATCTTAGCAGATTTGTAAGCAAAATGTGCTTAGATTCTGTTATGCCGATTTATCCCGACTTGTCGCGGATAGGAAATTTTTGCAACCGAACTTGTGAACTCATGAATACCTTCAAAATAAAATAAGTTATGAATAAATCATTTCCGTATCGGTATAATTTATTGATACAAATTTAATGTTTTTAAAAAACCAAACCTGAAATTATTTTTATAATTTCGCTTCATTAATAATATTCTTTAATATGAAATATTCATGCAAACGAAAAATATACACTAAACAAAATGATTAAAATAAGTGAAGAAAAAAAAAGCATGGATATTCACGAGCAAGCCAGTGTTGCGCCCCGATGAATATCGGGGGTGCGAGCGAGCCTGCCCGACTGGCAAGGCGGGTAATTATAAAAACTTAAAATTTAAACAGATGAAAAAAATATTCCTTATATTCCTAATTGTAACAGGCTGCTTATCCCTTAATGCACAGGGAATAAAAAAAGATATTACCCTGGAAGACATCTGGCAAAACTATATTTTTTATCCGCAATCGCTGGGCGATGTGGTTCATATGAAAGACGGTGAGCATTACTGTATGCTCGAAAACGATATCATGATCAACGAATATGAGTACAAAACAGGAGATAAAATCAAAACTATAGTAAGCACTGACCAACTTATACCTGGTGGCGGGAAAGAAGGCATCGCTATTGATGATTATAAATTCAGCGATGATGAAACAAAAATTCTTATTGCAACAAACACTGAAGATATTTATCGTCATTCCAGCATTTCTGATTATTATATCTGGGATATCAAAACAGAAAAACTTTCTAAATTATCGAATGGCGGAAAGCAGCGGCTGGCGGCATTTTCACCTTCCGGAAATAAAGTCGCATTTGTAAGAGACAATAATTTATTCATTAAAGATTTGAATTCAAATAAAGAAAATCAAATTACTTCCGACGGGCTTTTGAATAACATCATTTATGGAACTACTGATTGGGTTTACGAAGAAGAATTCAGCTTTACCAATGCGTTCTTCTGGTCACCAAATGGCGATAAACTGGCATATTATCGGTTTGATGAAAGTAAAGTAAAAGAATTTGATATGGTACTTTATGATAGTTTGTATCCTACCTTATATAAATATAAATACCCCAAAGCCGGTGAAGATAATTCGATAATAGGAATTTATGTTTACGATTTAAACTCTGCAAAGACCACAGCAATGGACATTGGTAAAGAAACCGATATTTATATTCCGCGCATAAAATGGACAATGGATAATGATATTCTTGCTATTGAGCGCATGAATCGTTTGCAAAATAAATTTGAAATCCTTTTAGTCAACGCAAAAACAGGGAAATCAAATGTGGTATATAAGGAAGAAAATAAATACTATATCGAAATTACCGATGATCAGCTTACATTTCTGAAAGACGGGAAACACTTTGTAGTTACAAGCGATAAAGATGGGTACAATCATATATACTTGTACAAACTTGACGGAACATTGATAAAGCAGCTTACTTCCGGGAAATGGGATGTTACCGAATTAAAAGGTATTGATGAAAACAAAAAAATAATATATTATATTTCTGCTGAAGAATCACCTATAAACCGAGCACTGTATTCTGTAAAGCTTGATGGCACTGGTAAAATAAAACTTTCAAAGAAAACAGGAACTAATGATGCCCGCTTCAGTGAAACGTATAAATATTTTATCAATGATTGGAGTGATGTTAACACACCTTCTTATATAAGTATAAATAAAGTCGACGGAAAAGAAATCAAAGCGCTGGTTGAAAACAAAGATTTAATAAATCTTACAAAAGAATATGGATTTACTTCTACTGAGTTTTTTACTTTCAAAACTTCTGATGGTGTCGAGCTGAACGGGTGGATGATAAAACCACCTTATTTTGATGCTAATAAAAAATATCCTGTATTGATGAATGTATACGGAGGTCCGGGAGTTCAAACCGTTCAGAACAGTTGGGGGTATTTCGATTTGGCATGGCACCAGATGCTTGCACAAAAAGGTTATATAATTGTTTCGGTTGATAATCGCGGAACAGGGGCGAGGGGAGCCGATTTTAAAAAATGCACCTACGGACAATTAGGTAAACTTGAATCCAACGATCAGATTGAAGCAGCGAAATACCTGGGAACGCTTTCATATGTTGACAAAACACGCATCGGTATTTGGGGCTGGAGTTACGGTGGATACATGACCGCATTGTGTTTAACAAAAGGCGCCGATTATTTTAAAACCGGAATTGCTGTTGCGCCTGTTACCAACTGGCGGTATTACGATAATATTTATACCGAGCGTTACATGGGACTTCCTAAAGATAATGCAAGTGGCTATGATGAAAACTCGCCTGTTAATTTTGCAAAAAAACTGAAAGGGAATTTCCTTTTGATTCACGGTACAGCTGATGATAACGTGCATTTCCAGAATTCAATGATGTTGTCGAATGCTTTAATTAAGGCCAACAAGCAGTTTGATGAATTCTTTTATCCTAATAGAAACCATAATATTTCCGGTGGATATTCACGGTATCACCTTTTTAAAAAGATGACGGATTTTATTTTAGAAAAATTATAAATCATTACGACTTTGTTTTCATTTTGAGAAAGTTCAATGTAAAAAAAACACGAAGTCATTTTTTTATATTAAAATAAATTTATATTTTTGCAATCCAATTAAAAAAAACACATTTAATAACAAAAGAAAGAAAGAATTTAAAAATGATTATTGTTCCAGTAAAAGAAGGCGAAAGCATTGACAAAGTTTTGAAAAAACTTAAACGTAAATTCGAAAAAACCGGAGTTGTTAAAGAATTACGCGAAAGGCAGAAATTTACAAAACCTTCCATAAAAAATAGAGACCAAAGGTTAAAAGCCATATATATTCAGAAACTTCAACAAAGTTTACCTGGCGCATAAGAAAGATATTTTTCTTTTATAAGGAAGAAATATTTGTATTTACTGTCATTATGGTAGTATATGGGATACAAATATTTCTTTTTTTTTGTCCTAAACTCAAGAAATGTCAAGGGAGCGATTTATACAATATATAAAGTTCGAAAAGAGATATTCTGTGAATACGGTTATTTCTTATGAAAACGATTTATCCCAATTTGAATCTTATCTGAATAATGAATTCGGCATAGCCGGGGCATTTAATTCCGATTACCTGCAAATACGCTCATGGCTTGTATCCCTTATGGAAAGTGGCATTACCGCACGCTCCGTTAACCGGAAAATTACTACATTGAAAACCTATTTTAAATTCTTAATCAAAGAAGGTATTATCAAAGAAAACCCAATGGCAAAAATTCTGTCGCCTAAAGTTTCAAAGCGACTTCCTGTTTATGTGGAAAAAGAAAAAATGGATTTATTATTTGATAAAGTAGATTTTGGTGAAGGTTTTTCCGGTTCAAGAAATAAGCTTATTTTTGAAATGTTTTATTTAACAGGTATGCGTTTATCGGAATTGGTGAATTTAACAGAGAATGATATCGATTTAGTTAAAAAAAATGTTAAAGTAATTGGAAAGCGTAATAAGGAACGATTGATACCGTTAAGTAATACATTGGAAAAAGAAATTTCAGAGTATCGAAAATTAAAAAACGAATTACCAGAAAGTTATGAAAGGAAATATTTTTTTATTACAAATAAAGGTAAAAAAATATATCAAAAATTTGTTTACCGGCTGATAAATTATTACCTTAGTGCTGTAACAACGTTGGATAAAAAAAGTCCACATATTTTAAGACATACATTCGCTACTCATATGTTGAATAATGGGGCCGACTTGAATGCAATAAAAGAAATATTGGGGCATGCCAACCTTTCTGCAACGCAGGTATATACTCATAATACAATTGAAAAGTTAAAAAAAGTTTATAAACAATCACATCCAAAAGCTTAAAAAAACAGGAGGATTTATGAAAGTCAAAATTAGTACCATCCACTTTAAAGCGGATAAAAAACTTGAAGATTTCGTTCAGGAAAGATTACAAAAATTATCAGGTATTTATGATGGTGTTATTGGCAGCGATGTAACACTTAAACTTGATAAAAACAGTACCACTGAAAATAAAGTTGCAGAAATCAAACTATTTATAAAAGGAAATGATTTATTTGCAAAAAAACAATGTAAGAGTTTTGAAGAAGCTACCGACACGGCAGTTGATGCTTTGCGTAAACAATTAACCAAATACAAAGAAAAGATTCAAGGACTATAAAAAATAATTAAAATTTATTTAGTTGATAATCAATAAATTAATATTTGAGTAAAAATTATCGAAAAAAAGTTTGGCAAAATTTTTGGTTATTAATAAATGTATTTATACATTTGCAGACCTTTTTAATGGGGTCTGCTTTTTTTATGTCTTTTATCAGGCAGTACAGTAACCTCAAGTTCTTAAGGGTAATGCCGATGTAGCTCAGTTGGCCAGAGCAGCTGATTTGTAATCAGCTGGTCGGGGGTTCGAATCCCTCCATCGGCTCAAAGTTCTTTTAAATTCTGATTTATGCGGGGAGGTACCAGAGTGGTCAAATGGGGCAGACTGTAAATCTGTTGGCGACGCCTTCGGAGGTTCGAATCCTCCCCTCCCCACGCTAATGTTTATGCGGAAGTAGCTCATTTGGTAGAGCGGTAGCCTTCCAAGCTACAGGTGGCGGGTTCGAGCCCCGTCTTCCGCTCATGACAGGCCGGTGTAGCTCAGGGGTAGAGCACTTCCTTGGTAAGGAAGGGGTCATGAGTTCAAATCTCATCATTGGCTCAAAAAATAAAAATAAAAACTCAGGTAATTAAATAAAATTTAAAACTCTAATATCAAATCTATATGGCAAAAGAAAAATACGATCGTTCCAAACCACACGTGAACGTAGGTACAATTGGTCACATTGACCACGGTAAAACTACTTTAACTGCAGCTATTACTTTGATTCTTGCTGAAAAGGGATTATCAGAGTACAGGTCATTCGACTCTATTGACAATGCTCCAGAAGAAAAAGAAAGAGGTATTACCATCAATACCGCTCATGTTGAATATTCAACATCAAAAAGGCATTACGCTCACGTTGACTGCCCCGGACATGCTGACTATATTAAGAATATGGTTACCGGTGCTGCTCAAATGGACGGTGCGATATTAGTTGTTGCTGCAACTGATGGTCCTATGCCACAAACTCGTGAACATATTCTTCTTGCATATCAGGTTGGTGTTCCTAAAATGGTTGTATTTATGAATAAATGCGACATGGTTGACGATCCTGAATTATTAGACTTGGTTGAAATTGAAGTAAGAGATCTTCTGACTTTCTATAAATTCGACGGTGCAAATACTCCGGTTATCCGTGGTTCTGCTCTTGGTGCTTTGAATAAAGAACCAAAATGGGTTGATAAATTAATGGAATTGATGGATGCTGTTGATAGTTATATTCCTCTTCCTGTACGTGACGTGGAAAAAGAATTCTTAATGCCAGTTGAAGACGTTTTCTCAATTACAGGTCGTGGTACTGTTGCAACAGGAAAGATTGAAACAGGTGTTATCAATTCAAGTGATCCTGTTGATATTATTGGTATGGGTGCAGAAAAACTGAAATCAGTTGTTACAGGAGTTGAAATGTTCCGTAAGATTCTTGATAGAGGTGAAGCTGGAGACAATGTAGGTTTATTATTAAGAGGTATTGACAAAGACGAAATCCGCAGGGGTATGGTTATTGCAAAACCGGGTTCAATTAAACCTCACAAGAAATTTAAAGCAGAAATTTACGTATTAAAGAAAGAAGAAGGCGGACGTCATACTCCATTCCATAATAAATACCGTCCTCAGTTCTATTTCAGAACTACCGATGTTACTGGTGAAATAGTTCTTCCAGAAGGTATGGAAATGGTAATGCCTGGCGATAACCTTACTATTACAGTTGAACTGATTGCTGAAATCGCAATGAACCTGAATTTACGTTTTGCAATTCGTGAAGGTGGCAGAACAGTAGGGGCAGGACAGGTTACTGAAATTTTAGATTAATACAGATATTAATAAAAAGTTGATAGGGTATTTCGGTTTTTCCGGAATACCTTTCTCTGCTAAAATAAAAAGGTATACGGGTGTAGCTCAATTGGTAGAGTAGCGGTCTCCAAAACCGTTGGTTGGGAGTTCGAGTCTCTCCACCCGTGCAAGTAAATAATATAAGTAAGAATGAAAAAAATAATAGGTTATATAAAGGAAACTTACGATGAATTGTTACACAAAGTTTCCTGGCCCTCTTGGAGTGATTTACAAAGTAGTGCAATTGTTGTGTCTATTGCTTCCCTAATCATTGCCCTTGTGGTATATTTGATGGATGCTTCATTTAGTACTATATTGAAACAGTTTTACAAATTGTTTTAATGAAGTGTAATATGCTGAAAAATAATCTATTTTTTTATAAATAAATCAACACTTTTCAATCTGCAGCGTAATATGAGCGAACAGGAACCTAAAAAGTGGTATGTGGTGCGTGCTATCAGCGGGAATGAAAAAAAGGTGAAGCAGTATATCGAGAATGAGATAAACCGTTTAAACCTTAGTGAATATGTTTCCCATGTACTCATCCCTACTGAAAAAGTATATCAGATCAGGAAAGGAAAAAAAGTTAGCAAAGAGCGAAACTATTTTCCCGGATATGTTCTGATTGAAGCTATTCTCACAGGGGAAATTCCACATATCATTAAAAATGTACCCGGGGTTATTGGATTTCTCGGGTCAAAAGGGGAACCTGTACCAATGCGTCCTTCAGAAGTGAACAGGATTCTCGGTAAAGTGGATGAACTTTCTTTGAAAGAAGAAGAATTAAATGTTCCATTCATTGTTGGAGAAACAGTTACTGTAACTGACGGACCATTTAATAGTTTTAGCGGAGTTATTGAAGAAATCAATGAAGAAAAGAAAAAGCTGAAAGTTATGGTTAAAATTTTTGGCAGGAAAACTCCACTGGAATTAAGCTTTATGCAAGTTGAAAAAGAATAATTAACAGCCATCCCGTAAGGGATCAAAATCAAAAACAGATTAAAAATGGCAAAAGAAGTTAGCGGATTAATTAAACTACAAATCAAAGGTGGTCAGGCCAATCCTTCACCTCCGGTAGGACCTGCATTGGGTTCTAAGGGTGTGAACATAATGGAATTCTGTAAACAGTTTAATGCTCGTACTCAGGATAGTGCCGGTAAGGTTATCCCGGTAATCATTACTGTTTATAAGGATAAAACTTTTGATTTTATTATTAAAACACCTCCTGTTGCTGTTCAACTTATTGAAGCTGCAAAATTAAAATCAGGTTCTCCGGAACCTAACCGCAACAAAGTTGGATCAGTTTCTTGGGATCAAATTAAACTAATTGCCGAAAATAAAATGCCCGACCTGAATTGCTTTACTGTGGAATCAGCTATGAGAATGGTAGCAGGAACAGCAAGAAGCATGGGTTTGACCATTAAAGGCAATGCTCCTTTTGAATTATAACTAACTGTAGAGGGGATTTAATAATAAGTTATTAGAAAAAACTAAAAAATGGCAAAACTTACAAAAAAACAGAAAGAAGTTTTAGCTAAGTTCGATAAGGACAAAATCTATTCTTTGTCAGAAGCGGCAGCACTGGTAAAAAGTGTTAACTATACCAAATTCGATGCATCGGTTGATGTTGATGTACGTTTAGGTGTAGATCCCCGCAAAGCAAACCAAATGGTAAGAGGTATCGTAACGCTTCCTCACGGTACAGGTAAAGTTGTAAGAGTTTTGGTGCTTTGTACTCCGGATAAAGAAGAAGAAGCTAAAGCAAACGGAGCCGACTATGTTGGACTGGATGAATATGTTGAAAAGATTAAAGGCGGTTGGACAGATGTTGATGTAATAATCACTATGCCCAGTGTTATGCCTAAAGTAGGTGCTTTGGGAAAAATTCTTGGCCCGCGCGGACTTATGCCAAATCCTAAAACCGGTACGGTTACTATGGAAGTTGGTAAAGCTGTAAAAGAAGTAAAAGGCGGAAAAATTGATTTTAAAGTTGATAAATATGGTATCATTCATACCCGCGTTGCGAAAGTATCGTTTGATGCAGAAAAAATTGCCGACAATGCCAGAGAACTGTTGCAGACTATCATTAAATTAAAACCTGCATCAGCTAAAGGTACCTATATCAAAAGCATTTATATGTCCAGCACCATGAGTCCGGGTATACAGATTGAACCAAAATCTGTATCCTTATAATTATTGGTGTTCTAAATTATGAAGAATTAAATGATATGAGAAAAGAAGACAAAAATCAGATCATCGATTCCCTGGTAGAACAACTGAATAAACACAGCAACTTCTATCTGGCAGATATTTCTGAATTGAATGTTGATACAACAAATAAACTCAGAAGGCTTTGTTTCAGAAGAAATGTTGAGCTTCAGGTTGTAAAAAATACCTTGCTTAAAAAAGCGATGGAAAAAACCAATAGGGATTTTGGTTCATTATACGATGTATTAAAAGGTACTACTTCAATCATGTTCTCCGATACAGGAAACGTTCCTGCACGATTAATAAAAGAATTCAGGAAGAATTTTCCTAAACCTGTTCTTAAAGGTGCATATGTAGAAGAAACATGTTTTGTTGGTGCAGACCAATTAGAGGTACTTGTAAATATTAAATCTAAAAATGAACTTATCGGCGATATCGTTGCATTGTTACAGACACCTGTAAGAAATGTAATAGGAGCCTTACAATCAGGCGGTCAAAACATCGCAGGAATCGTAAAAACATTATCAGAAAAAAGTAATTAATCAATTTGTAAAACAATAAAAATAAAATAAAATGGCAGACATTAAATCTTTAGCAGAACAGTTAGTAAACCTTACTGTAAAAGAAGTTAACGAATTGGCAAAAGTTTTAAAAGAAGAATACGGTATTGAGCCAGCAGCCGCAGCAGCAGTAGTTGCAGCACCTGCAGCAACAGCCGCAGCAGCTGAAGAAAAAACACAGTTTGATGTAGTTCTTAAATCAGCCGGTCCTCAGAAACTTGCTGTTGTTAAATTAGTAAAAGAGCTTACCAGTCTTGGTCTTAAAGAAGCAAAAGAATTGGTTGATGCAGCTCCAAAACCTATAAAAGAAGGTATTACTAAAGACGAAGCTGAATCATTGAGAAAACAATTAACTGAAGCAGGAGCAGAAGTTGAAGTTAAGTAATAATTTGATAATTATTTAAGTACAGGCTTTTTTATATAAGAGGCCTGTACTTTCTTATTTTTTTAATCACTTTATTTACGTTAACTTAAATCTTCCAACCTTGGCACAGAAAAATATTAAACAGCGCGTCAATTTTGCGTCAACGACAAATCAGTTTGATTATCCTGATTTCTTGGATATCCAGTTAAAATCCTTCCAGGATTTTTTTCAATTGGAAACCACATCTGAAGATCGTAAGAACGAAGGGTTATATAAAGTTTTTGCAGAAAATTTCCCAATTACTGATGCAAGAAATAACTTCGTTCTTGAATTCTTAGATTATTATATCGATCCACCCAGGTATTCAATTGACGAATGTATTGAAAGAGGTCTTACTTATAGTGTTCCTCTTAAAGCAAAATTGAAATTGTATTGTACCGATCCTGAACATGAGGATTTTGAAACCATCATTCAGGATGTGTATTTAGGTACCATACCTTATATGACTCCTAAAGGCACTTTCTGCATTAATGGTGCTGAAAGAGTTGTGGTTTCACAGTTACACCGCTCACCCGGTGTGTTCTTCGGTTCCAGCAGGCATGCTAACGGAACACCTTTATATTCGGCACGTATCATTCCTTTCAAGGGTTCATGGATGGAATTCGCTACCGATATAAATAACGTGATGTATGCTTATATCGACCGTAAGAAAAAATTACCTGTAACCACTCTTTTAAGAGCTATAGGTTTCGAGAGCGATAAAAGCATCCTCGAAATATTTGGTTTAGCTGATGAAATAAAAGTCAGCAAAACCGGCCTGAAAAAATATGTTGGTCAAAAACTTGCCGCAAGAGTATTGCGTTCATGGGTAGAAGATTTTGTTGATGAGGATACCGGTGAAGTTGTTTCAATAGAACGTACTGAAGTGATTATTGACCGTGAAACGGTTCTTACCAATGAACATATCGACCTGATCGTTGATGCAGGTGTAAAATCTATCCTTGTTCATAAAGAAGAAAGCAACTATTCCGACTATGCAATTATCTATAATACCTTACAAAAAGATACTGCAAACTCGGCAAAAGAAGCTGTTGAATATATTTACCGTCAGCTTAGAAATGCTGAACCACCTGATGAAGAAACAGCACGCGGAATTATTGAAAAACTTTTCTTCTCAGACAAACGTTACGATTTGGGTGATGTTGGACGTTACCGTATCAATAAAAAATTGAATCGTGATGCTTCTATCGATAGTAAAGTTTTAACAAAAGAAGATATTATTTTAATTATCAAGTTCCTTATTGAACTTGTTAACTCTAAGGCTGAAGTGGACGATATTGACCACTTGAGCAACAGAAGAGTCAGAACAGTTGGCGAGCAGTTATATGCTCAGTTTGGTGTTGGTCTTGCACGTATGGCAAGAACAATTCGCGAAAGAATGAATGTTCGCGATAACGAAGTGTTTACTCCTACCGATTTGATAAATGCAAAAACACTTTCTTCCGTTATCAATTCATTTTTTGGAACTAACCAATTGTCGCAGTTTATGGACCAGACCAATCCTCTGGCAGAAATTACTAATAAACGAAGATTATCAGCATTGGGCCCCGGTGGATTATCACGCGAGAGAGCAGGGTTTGAAGTACGTGACGTTCACTACACACATTACGGACGACTTTGTACTATTGAAACACCGGAAGGACCGAACATCGGACTTATTTCATCGCTTTGCGTTTATGCAAAAATCAATCAGCTCGGTTTTATTGAAACACCTTACCGCCTTGTGAAAGAAGGAAAGGTTGAGCTGAAAGAAAAGCCTATTTACCTAAGCGCTGAAGAAGAAGAGATGAAAGTAATTGCACAGGCAAATACTCCTCTTTTAGCCGATGGAAATTTTGAAGAACCCAAAATCAAAGCCAGATACTTAGCCGATTATCCAATTGTTGAGCCTGAAAAAATCGACTTGATGGATATCGCGCCTAACCAGATTGCTTCTATTGCTGCATCATTAATCCCGTTCCTCGAACATGATGATGCCAACCGTGCTCTTATGGGGTCGAACATGATGCGTCAGGCAGTTCCACTGTTGAAACCTGAAGTTTCTATAGTAGGTACAGGACTGGAAGGCACAGTTGCAAGAGATTCCAGGGTACTTATAAATGCAGAAGGCGAAGGCGTTGTTGAATATGTTGATGCAAATGAAATTGTAATCCGTTATTCAAGAACGGATGATGAGAAACTTGTAAGTTTTGATGATGATATCAAATCTTATAAACTTCTTAAATTTTCTAAAACAAACCAGAATACTTGTTTGAACCTTAATCCTATTGTACAAAAAGGGGATAAGGTTAAAAAAGGACAGGTTATTTGTGAAGGTTATGCAACTAAGAACGGTCAGATTGCATTAGGACGAAATCTAATGGTAGCTTTCATGCCATGGAAAGGATATAACTTTGAAGATGCAATCGTAATTAATGAAAAAGTTGTTCGTGAAGATTGGTTTACTTCATTGCATATTGATGAGTATATTCTTGAAGTTCGCGATACCAAAAGAGGTATTGAGGAATTAACAAATGATATTCCTAATGTTAGTGCAGAAGCAACAAAAGACCTGGACGAAAACGGTCTGATACGTATTGGTGCTGAAGTTGTTGAAGGGGATATTCTTATAGGAAAAATTACACCAAAAGGCGAAACCGATCCAACTCCTGAAGAAAAATTACTCAGGGCTATTTTCGGTGATAAAGCCGGTGATGTGAAAGATGCTTCTCTGAAAGCGCCTCCATCATTACGTGGTGTAGTTATCGATAAAAAATTATTCTCCCGTGTAATAAAAGATAGAAAGACAAAAACTAAAGAAAAAGTTCTCCTATCTAATTTGGAAGATAATTTCAATAAAGCTGAACAAGAACTTAAAACAAAACTTGTAGATAAGCTTATTATATTGGTTTCAGGTAAAACTTCCCAGGGTGTTCATAACAACTTTAAAGAAGTGGTGATTCAGCGTGGAGCTAAATTCACACAAAAGATGTTGATGGGTATTGATTATACTTCTGTGAACCCTAACAAGTGGACAACTGATAAAGACAAAAATGATTTAATTAAGGAATTACTCCATAATTATAATATCAAACTTAAAGATATTCTTGGACATTACAACCGCCAGAAATTCTCGGCTACTGTTGGTGATGATTTACCAAGTGGTATTGTACAACTTGCAAAAGTTTTTGTTGCTAAAAAACGAAAACTAAAAGTGGGCGATAAAATGGCTGGTCGTCACGGAAATAAAGGTATTGTTGCAAAAATTGTTCGCGACGAAGATATGCCTTTCCTTGAAGATGGCACACCTGTAGACATTGTTCTTAACCCTCTTGGCGTACCTTCGCGTATGAACCTTGGGCAGATTTATGAAACTGTTTTAGGTTGGGCAGGAAAGAAAATGGGTATACAGTTTTCTTCACCGATTTTTGATGGAGCCACAATTGAAGAAATCAATGAATATATGACCAAAGCAGGTTTACCCGAAAACGGAAAAGTATTCCTTTATGATGGTGGAACCGGCGAACGTTTCGATCAATCAGCTACTGTTGGTGTAATATATATGATGAAACTGGGACATATGGTTGACGATAAAATGCATGCCCGTTCTATAGGCCCATACTCATTAATTACTCAGCAACCTCTTGGTGGTAAAGCACAATTTGGAGGACAGCGTTTTGGTGAAATGGAAGTTTGGGCACTCGAAGCATTCGGTGCAGCTAATATTCTTCAGGAAATCTTAACAGTAAAATCCGATGATGTTGTTGGAAGAGCCAAAGCATACGAAGCAATTGTTAAGGGCGAAACCATGCCGACTCCTGGTGTTCCTGAATCATTCAATGTATTGGTTCACGAGTTAAGAGGACTTGGTTTGAATATCTCATTTGATTAATTTCAAATTTAAACTTGAAATATAACAGTACAAATTTTTTCTTAGTTAAATATATCGATACAATATATGGCCTTCAGAAAAGAGAACAATGTAAAGAGCATCTTCAATAAGATAACGATAAGTTTGGCTTCACCTGAAGCAATACTTGAACGTTCCAGCGGAGAAGTGCTTAAGCCTGAAACCATCAATTACCGTACATACAAGCCCGAACGCGATGGATTGTTTTGCGAAAGAATATTCGGACCGGTGAAAGATTGGGAATGTCATTGCGGCAAGTACAAAAGAATACGTTACAAAGGTATTGTTTGCGACCGCTGCGGTGTTGAAGTTACCGAAAAAAAAGTAAGAAGAGAAAGAATGGGGCATATACAGCTTACAGTTCCTGTGGCTCATATATGGTTTTTCCGTTCATTGCCGAATAAAATTGGCTATCTTCTGGGATTGCCTACTAAAAAGCTTGATACCATTATTTATTACGAAAGATATGTTGTGATAAATCCGGGTGTAAAACAGGTTGATGGTGTTAATTATCTTGATTTTCTTACAGAAGAAGAATATTTCAATATTCTGGAAACTCTTCCTAAAGAAAATCAAATGCTCGACGATGACGATCCAAATAAATTCATTGCAAAAATGGGTGCCGATGCGTTACATGATCTATTATCAAAATTGGATTTAGATCAGCTTTCATACGATTTGCGTCATAAAGCAAATAATGAAACATCACAGCAAAGAAAACAGGAAGCTTTAAAAAGATTGCAGGTTGTTGAATCTTTCCGCGATGGAAACAAACGCCTTGAAAACAGACCTGAGTGGATGATTGTTAAAGTAGTTCCAGTTATTCCGCCTGAACTTCGTCCTCTTGTTCCTCTTGATGGTGGTCGTTTTGCTACATCTGATTTAAATGATTTATACAGAAGAGTTATTATTCGTAATAACCGTTTAAAAAGATTAGTTGAAATTAAAGCTCCCGATGTTATCCTTCGCAACGAAAAGCGTATGTTACAGGAAGCTGTTGATTCATTATTCGATAATTCAAGAAAAGTAAATGCAGTAAAAACCGAATCGAACCGTGCTTTAAAATCATTAAGCGATAGTCTTAAAGGTAAACAGGGGCGTTTCCGTCAGAACTTACTTGGTAAACGTGTTGATTATTCTGCACGTTCGGTAATTGTTGTAGGTCCTGAACTTAAGCTGCACGAATGCGGTATTCCAAAAGACATGGCTTCTGAATTATTCAAGCCATTCATTATCCGCAAAATGTTGGAGAGAGGTATTGTAAAAACCGTTAAATCAGCAAAGAAAATAGTTGACCGCAAGGATCCTGTTGTTTGGGATATTCTTGAAAATGTTTTAAAAGGTCACCCTATATTACTGAACCGTGCGCCTACACTGCACCGTTTAGGTATCCAGGCTTTCCAGCCTAAATTGATCGAAGGTAAAGCTATTCAGTTACACCCGCTTGTTTGTACCGCATTCAACGCCGACTTCGACGGTGACCAGATGGCTGTTCACGTTCCACTTGGTCATGCTGCGATACTTGAAGCACAAATGCTGATGCTGGCTTCGCATAATATTCTGAACCCTGCTAACGGAGCGCCTATTGCTGTTCCTTCGCAGGATATGGTACTGGGTCTTTATTATATGACCAAAGGCCGCAAGAGCAATAATGATCATATTGTTCATGGTGAAGGAATGAAATTCTATTCTCCTGAAGAAGTTATTATCGCGTATAATGAGAAGAAAGTTGACCTTCATGCTTTTATTAAAGTAAGAACAGAAGATAAAGGCGAGATAAAAATAATTGAAACTACTGTTGGGCGCGTTCTTTTCAATCTTGTTGTTCCTAAAGAATATGGTTATATCAATGAACTTTTAACGAAGAAATCGTTAAGAGATATCATTGGTGACATATTGAAGAAGACAGGTATTAAAGCTACGGCAAAATTTCTTGATGATATTAAAGATCTTGGGTTTAAGATGGCATTCAAAGGTTGTTTATCATTTAAACTCAGCGATGTTGTAATTCCTGATGTAAAAGAACAATTCATTAAACAAGCCAATGGTGAAGTGGATGAAGTAATGAATAATTACGGAATGGGATTCATTACAAACAATGAGCGTTATAACCAGATTATTGATATCTGGACACATACCAATTCTAAGATTACTCAATCCCTGATGGATCGTTTATCGAAAGATCATAGTGGATTCAACCCTGTTTATATGATGCTTGATTCTGGTGCCCGTGGTTCCAAAGAACAGATTCGTCAGTTGTGCGGAATGAGAGGTTTGATGGCTAAGCCACAAAAATCAGGCGCTACAGGTGGTGAAATTATTGAGAATCCTATTATCTCTAACTTTAAAGAAGGCCTTTCTATTCTTGAGTACTTTATCTCAACACACGGTGCACGTAAAGGTCTTGCCGATACTGCTCTTAAAACAGCTGATGCCGGTTATTTAACACGTCGTTTGGTTGATGTGGCTCAGGATATTGTTATTAACGAGGAAGATTGCGGAACATTGCGCGGATTAACTACAAGCGCTTTGAAAAACAATGAAGAAGTTGTTGAAAGTTTATACGACAGAATTCTTGGTCGTACTACCTTACACGATATTTATCATCCATTCACCGGTAAACTGATTATAGCAGCCGGACAAGAACTTACAGAAGATGTATGTTCAGAAATTAAAGATTCTCCTATTGAATCAGTTGATATTCGTTCCGTGTTAACCTGTGAATCGAAACATGGCGTTTGTGCAAAATGTTACGGACGTAACCTGGCTACAGGTTATATGGTGCAGAAAGGCGAAGCCGTTGGAGTTATTGCAGCACAATCAATCGGTGAACCGGGAACACAGCTTACTCTTCGTACATTCCATGTCGGTGGTGTGGCTGGTGTTAATATTGCTTCTTCATCAAGCGTTGAAGCAAAATTCGATGGAATCGTTGAATTTGAAGAGTTACGTTATATTGAATATGAAGCATCAAAAAGCGAAAAAGGTAACGAACCTGAAAAATATGATATCGTTATAGGTCGTTCCGCTGAAATGAGGATTGTTGATAAGAATACAAAAATTATTCTTACCAATAGTCAGATTCCTTATGGCGCAAGATTATTCTTTAAAAACGGTGATGTTGTTAAAAAAGGCGATTTGATTTGCGACTGGGACCCATTCAATGCAGTTATACTTTCTGAACATTCAGGAAAAGCAGCATTTGAAAATATCATTGAAAATATGACATTCCATGTTGAATCGGATGAACAAACCGGTTACCATGAAAAAGTTATTATCGAAAGCCGCGATAAGAGCAGGAATCCTGCTATTAATATTGTTGATTCTACAAAAGAGATTATCAAGACATACGATTTACCTGTAGGAGCACATATCATTGTCAGCGATCACGATAAAATTAAAGCTGGAGATATACTTGTGAAAATCCCGAGAAATGTTGGGAAAGCAGGCGATATCACAGGCGGACTTCCACGTGTTACTGAATTATTTGAAGCACGTAATCCTTCTGACCCGGCTATTGTTTCCGAAATTGATGGTGTAGTTTCATTCTCTAAAAAAATTAAAAGAGGAAATCGTGAGGTTATCATCACATCGAAAACAGGAGAAGAAAAACGTTACCTGGTTCCATTATCAAAACAAATACTTGCACAGGAAAATGACTATATAAAAGCAGGTACTCCTTTATCTGATGGCGCTATTACACCTTCCGATATTCTGGCAATTAAAGGACCTACAAAGGTTCAGGAATATTTAGTGAACGAAGTACAGGAAGTTTATCGTTTACAGGGTGTGAAAATTAACGACAAGCATTTTGAAGTTATTGTTCGCCAGATGATGCGTAAGGTTGAAATTGTTGACCCAGGCGATACTAAATTCCTTGAAGGAGAAATTGTAAATAAAATTGATTTCTTTGAAGAAAACGATTGGATATTTGGGAAAAAAGTTGTTGTTGAAACCGGCGAATCACCAAACCTGAAACAAGGACAAATTATTACTGCACGTAAATTACGCGATGAAAATTCATTGCTGAAACGTAAAGATAAGAAACTTGTTGAAGCACGCGATGCTATTCCCGCAACATCCAGCCAGATATTACAGGGTATTACCAGGGCTTCATTGCAGACCAAGAGTTGGTTATCAGCTGCATCATTCCAGGAAACTACCAAGGTGCTTACTGAAGCTGCCGTTAGTGCAAAAGATGATGATTTGGCAGGCTTGAAAGAGAACGTTCTTGTAGGTCATTTAATTCCTGCCGGAACAGGATGCCGTGATTATGATAACATAGTTGTAGGTTCAATGGAAGAATATCAAAGCTTGTTAGCATCAAAGGAAGCAGTTGCTGAATAATAGTTTAGAATGCGAATCGTAAACCTGATCCGTCATGGCGGACTAAAATCTAAAATTGAAAATGGCAGACGAACAAAACGTAAATAACCAGGTGAACATCGAGCTACCCGAAGATGTAGCAGATGGAATATATTCAAACCTGGCAATAATCACGCATTCCAATTCTGAGTTTGTAATTGATTTCATAAAAATGCTTCCGGGAATTCCAAAAGCAAAAGTGAAATCACGTATTATTCTTACGCCTCAGCATGCAAAACGATTGCTTACTGCTTTAAAAGAAAATATTGCCAAATACGAAGCGGCACATGGCGCTATCAAAGTAACTGATATTACTTCATTTCCGATGAATTTCGGTGGTCCGTTACCTGAGGCATAAAAAGAAAAATTTCATATAGAATTATAAAAGCTGTTTCTGTTTAGGAACAGCTTTTTTTATTCGTTAACTTGTTTAAACTTGCCGTTAACTTATTCAATAGAACCCAAAACTGGCAGGGCAAACGCATCTAAATTAATACAAATACTATGAAGTTCAACTGTTTATAAAAATACATAATTCAAATATTTTTAATTTTTGATTAAATTTTTAAAAATGATTTCAGTGTTTTCAATGGTTGTAGAAGCTAAAATTTAGATGCGTTTGCCCTGCCAAAACTGGTTAGTAGTTTTATTTGATTTTTTTATAGGTTTATCTTTACTATGATAAAATTGATATAAAAAAATTATTATTATAAAATATCAGGGCGAACGCATTTTAATTTTTCAAGATTTTTAAAAGGAAATCATTATCCCAAGCAGCATCAAGTCTTTTGCCCCTTACACTACGTTTCTTTGATTTATCTTGTTTGACCAAAGTAAGAGCGACTCTATTGATAATTGAAAAGTTTTCAATAGCATTAACATTATGTTTCATGCTCCTATCCTCTCCAAAAGAAACATCTAAAACCCAATGCAAGGAATTTTCTATTCCCCAGTGTTTTCTTATAGCTTCTCCCATTTTTTTTGCGTCAGGTTGTAGGCTGCTTATATAAAATCTGGTCTCTGTTTCTATTTTACTATTGGATTTAATTGTTCTTTGCGCTTCTACTTTTATTATTGATTTCATATCCTTCCATTTTTGAGTACATGAGATATGTGAAAGATCAGTGTATACATAACATTTTCGCTGTTCAATCCGTCCATGCCCAAAATCATTTTCCTCAAATTGGTCAATCGGTTTTGTAAATCTGACAACATCTGGAATGCCTTCTTCTAATGTACCCTGATTACCTTTAACGGCCAATATATAATCAGCTCCTTTCCTCTTAATTTTTTCTGCTATTTCTGTCTGGCATCCCATTGCATCTATTGTAACAATGCAGCCGTTGAGTTCAAGAACTTCCAAAAGTTTTGGTATTGCTGTTATCTCGTTTGATTTTTCATCCGTTTTTACCTGGCCCAATAGCATATGATTGTTGCTTGACCAGGCACTAACCATGTGTACAAAGGATTTAGAACCCTTATTTCTGGAACCTCTTATGGTTTTACCGTCGATACTGACAATTTCTCCTTCTGTTATTTTTGCTATTGACTTTACCCAATTTATAAATGCTTCTTCAAGCTGTTTGGGATCCAATAAACTAAAGAGCCTATTAAATGTATCGTGAGAAGGAATGCCGTTGGGCAATTTCAAAAACTTTCGTAACCATGACTCTTTCGCTATTCCATAGTTCTCTATATCATTCCATGTCTCAGAACCACATATCACTGCTGCTATCGTGATGAAAATTATGTCCTCTAATAGATGTTCCTTACACCTTTCTATTCGGGGATCTTTTATTTCTGTAAAAAAATTAATTGGTGCTTCCATTTTTTCCTGAAAGCAACTAATTTTTTTATTCCATACGACAAATTAATATGGGTAGTTTTCAATATCGCCCTGTTTGTAATTATAATGCGTTCGCCCTGAGGACACTCGTCTTGCCCTTGACATTTTCGGAAATACGGCTACCTTTGCTTCTCGGAAGATGAAGGACGATTTAAACGAAAATGTTCTAAACTCTTTTAAAAAAAATGTCCAACTTATAGGGGGTTAAGACACTTTTTCAATAAGTACGACTATTTTCAATACGGTACATACAATTATTATGGTTATAGTAATCCTTATTCGCTATGGTAACAGGTTTAAAATTGTTTATATTGAGTTTTGGAGTGCTTTTTTATTCTTGTGCTGGTATTGTTCCCATAAGAGTTAAAAAGAATTTTACACTTTGCTATGACTCAAATGCTAATAATAACCATTCAAAAATTCAAATGAATGGTTATTATATGTTTATTAATAATTATCGATACACATACGATTATAATGGAAAATTAACCGATACAGTTCCCTGTAATCCTACTTATCATAGAATAATATTTTTTAAGGATGGTATAGTTGTTAAAGGACAATTTGGAGGGTTAAAATGTGCCAATTGTGATACTGAAACAACAAATCAGTTTTTAAAAATGGTATCGCAGAACAAACAACCTGAAACATCTGTTTTCTATGGATATAATTGGGGCGTATATAAAGTTATTGGTGATACAATAAAAATGCAAACTGTAAATTCTCAAACATGGCCTAATCCATATTGGTACTTATTTGAGAATTGGTATTTAATAAATAATGATAGTTCCCTATCTCCAATTTATAGTAAGAATTTGATTGATGACAAAGAAATAAGAGGAGATGCTGAAATACCTAAAACATATAAATTTATTGAAACCAATTTACAGTTACCATCGGATACCTGGTTAAAAAAGGAGAAATGGTTTTGGTGTAATAAAGAAGATTGGAAAATATATATAAAAAATAAAAATAAATAACTTTGTGAAAATATATGATTTAGAACTTTTAAAAAAATGTATTAAACCTAAAAAAAATGATTAAAAGACTTGGAATAAAATATAATATTTGGCTAATCCTGATATTTATAAGTATTCAATCTTCCTCACAAAACATATTCACAAAAAAAGGTATATGGGAAATAATCCTTGGTATGTATTTAGTGCAAATTATCTTGAATGTCAAAATAGAATATTAAATTATAATCCTTAAAAACAAATGAAAATAAAATTAAATTTTTATATAAAAAAAAAGCTAGGTTTACTTATAATATTCATAGCTTTAATATTTAATTTAAAAGCCCAAGATAGTACAAATATTTTTATTAAAATTAACGCCCCTGCAAAAATTAAAAAAAGTGGTATAGTAAAAGTAGAGTTATTTTTAAATAATAATAGCGATAGTACAATTTGTTTAATGAAACAAAAAATCATTCAGACAAATTTATATAGCTTGAACCTAGATAAAAACTTATCAAAATGGCAATTGATATTAATGAAAGATGATTCTATCTTAGAATGTTCTTATTCGCTTGGATTTTATGATGAAGTTCAAAATAAAAATTGGAAATATTTTAATAAGGAAGAATCATTTTGTGTAAATGCTCATTCAACATATGTTTTTAAATCTTACCTCTATATATTTCCCATAAAAAGATTTATTCGAAATGAAAAGTATAAGGTAAAAATCTATTATCCGTCAAAAGCAATTAGTTACCCTAATAAAAATATATTTATTTCAAATAATGATATTGAAACTTCAACTTATTTTGAGTTTATTTATACAGGAAAATAAATCACTATTACAAAGGTCAAGCATATTTTTAAAAAATTACAAAAGTGTTCATCAATTAGTAATTTATTTATGATTAATGTAAAGAATAAACATTTAATAATGTTATTGTGCCTTGTATTTTTATACTTTACAATTTATTCGCAAAACATATATACAAAAAAAGGTATATGGGAAATTAATGGTGGGTACGATATAAATGTTCCTAAAGTTTCGAATTATAATTATATTCAATTTATTGGAACAGATCCATCATATGCTCCATATAATAGCTATATTGATGTAAACGTGAAACCGATTACTGTTAAAACTCCTTATATTAACTTATGCGGGAATTTTCTTATACATAATTTCAATGACAAAAATATATTCCGTTTAGGGATCGGGGCCTTCTATTATCAAAGAAATTACCAGTTTACATATTCTGGTAAAGATATAACAAGATATACGGTATATTTCCCTTCAATACCAGATTCAGCAATTCATATAGGAAAAGAAGCTTACAACATGAATAATTTTGGAATAAATTTTTCTTTTATTCATTATTATAAATTAGCTAAGATTGGTTTTCTATTTAATAAATTAGAAGTAAATTTTGCAAATCCGTATATCTACCATCATAAATTTAGTGATACTTCTCGTTATGTAAACGGAAAAGTTAGTATAACAAATTTTTATGGGTACAAAGGTATTCATACAATGATTGGGTTCCCTTTACCTACCATGACATTAAATTATTATTTAGGGTTTAGTTTTATCCTATTTCCAAATCTTTCTATTACTCCAAATATTGGGATGCTATTGTTAAGAAAAGATTTTGATAATAAAAGACATATACATTATTGGGATCAAGATTTGTTTAATGAAGGAACATACCAGATTAATAAACATTATCTTTTTATGAGGGGAGGTATTACTTTGAATTTTACATTTAATTAACCCTTCTTTAATAAAATGGTTCAAATCAAGACTGCTATATGAACGTAGATAAATTGATTATTCTATTAGAAATAATAATAAACCTCATGGTGTGGGTATGCTTTCTTCATTAACTTCTTCGAATGGTTATGCCGAAAATTATACATACAACGATCTCAGCCTTATATCAAAGAAAATTACAACCATTGATGGTACTTCATATTCGCAGGATTATACCTACGATAATTTAAGCCGTCTGCAAAATTATTCATACCCTTACAATAGCTCTGCTGAATTTTCGTTACAATACCAATACAACACTATAAGCGGCGATTTGCAAAAAATTATTAATACCAATACCTCTGATGTGATTTGGGAATGTTCGACAGTGAATGCGCTTGGACAGATTAGTTATTACAAAACCTCAAACGGTATTATTAGAACAGATAAAATATATGATCCGGTTAATCATTTGTTAACGGGTATAAGTTCAAGTACCGGAGGTATGGTTAATTACAAGCAGTTACTGGAATACACGTACAATAGCAAATTCCAAATGGAAACCCGTAGTGATAATATAAATAATATTACCGAAACATTCACTTACGATAAAAATCGCTTAAGCTCATCATTAGTTACAGGGCAGTCTATAGTTGAAACAACATTTGAAGATGCGACCGGTAATATTGAATATAAAACCAATTTGGGCGACTATGATTACGAGCTTGCGCAACCTCATGCAGTAAATAAAATAACACCGCATACAGGCGAAAATACTATTGTTTCGACTGATCCACAAGTAATAAATTACACTTCGTTCAATAAAGTAAACGATATTACCGAAGGCGATTATTACATGGACTTTGTATATGGCGCCGACCATCAGCGTATAAAAACCGAACTAAAAAACAGTTCGGGCAATTCGTTAATAAAACAAAAATATTTTATTGATAATTTAGAAATAGAGAAAAATGCGGATAACTTGTATCGGAAATTATTTTACATTTACGCTACCACAGGCATAGTGGGTATTTATGAAATGAAAAGCACAGGAATAAATAAAATGCACTACGTGTATACCGACCATTTGGGTTCCTATAATGTAATTACCGATGCAACTGGAAACGTTGAAGAACAATTAAGTTTTGATGCGTGGGGACGCAGGCGTAATGCAACCGACTGGAGTTACACTAATTTGCCAACTACATTTTTATTCGACCGTGGTTATACCGGGCACGAACATTTGGATGTATTTAATTTAATAAACATGAATGGACGTATGTACGACCCATTAGTTGGGCGTTTCCTTAGCCCCGATAATTATACACAAAGTGCTACCACGCAGGGCTTGAACCGCTACAGTTATTGCTTAAATAATCCATTAGCTTATACCGACCCAAGTGGGTATTTAGCTTATGGTGCAGGTTACAACACAGGACAAGATTTGGCAGCTATTAATCATCAGTTGCAAATGGAAAACTATGATTGGTTTAATGATTTAAAAGCTGCTGTTGTTAAAGGTGGCAATTCAATAAGTTTTACTTTTACAAATGTATCAGGTTATGGTGAAGGAGCTGATGGGTGGTATACATCTGCTGAAAAAGCTGCGAAAGCGATAACAGATTATGTGCTTAAAATTTCCCAAGCAAATGCTACTGCCTCGTTGAATGGGTGTGGTTTTATTAAATTCTCGGAGGATGGTGTATATATTACAAGAACTGGTGCTATTAAAACTTTAAAAGCTGAAGAAGGTGAAAACGCTAAATATTGTTCAACAGTAATAATTTATAACGGTAAAATACTATACTCGGGTTATTTAGTTGCAAGTGAAGCAGGTTATAATTTAGGAACAAGAGACAAATTACTAAATAGTCAATATAAATTGTTAGCTGATGATGAACATAAAATTGTTGCAGGTACTACAAATAAATGGCCTTCGTTTCTAATTGATGAAGGAAATCCAAATACAAATGATGATGATATTTTGTTGCATCCAGGTTATATGATAAATAATTTCTGGGGTTGCTGGGGATTTAGTGAAGATTTGCCTGCGATTGAAGTCAATGGACCTCATTATGATAAAATGCTAAGATTAAATTATAAGAACATGGAGAGTATAATTCTAAATCTGCAAAAAAATTATTATGATAAGGGCATCTCAATATATTTAAAATAAAAAATCAAAATCCATGTATTATGAAACTACAATATATTTATATTATATTCTTAATGTTTATTACAAATTGTAAAGCACAAGATACAATTAAAAAAAATAATTTTAACAACGGTTTAGCAAATTATAAACTAAAAAATTATAAACAGTCATTAATTGATTTTGATAAAGCAATTAATGCTGATTCAAATTATGCAGAAGCATATTATCAGAGAGGTTTGGTAAAAGAAAAGTTACAAATGAATTGCAAAGAAGCCTACACTGATTATACTAAAGCAATATGTCTAGGAATAAATAAAGCAGAAGTATATTGTGCAAGAGCCTTTTCAATGAATTGTGATGCTTATATTGACAGTAAATATAATAAATACATATTTGACGATATTGAAAAAGCTTTATATTTGGATAGTACATATGCAGGGGCATATGCTACAAGAGCAATCTTTCGAATTTATCGTTATTATGATTCTACAAAAGTATTTTCTGATCCTATCCCCGATTCCATTTATAAAATGGCAATTAATGATTATGATAAGGCTATAAAATATGATACTATAAATACATATTATTATGTTAATAGAGGTTTGTACAAAATACATATTAAAGAAATCGAAAATGCTTGTGAAGATTTTAAAAAAGCAGCAGAAATGGGGGGGGATTACGAAAAACAATATTATGATATTTATTGTATAAAACAGAATGGTATAAAAGAAAATAAATAATTATTTTCTTTATGAGCCTGTTTAAAATTTTATAAAATATTTTACTATCAGTAACTTATAAAATTACATTTATATTATAATTAAAGAACTTGTTTTCTTATAAAGCCCATTATTTCTGTATTTTGATTTTTATAAAAATAGTATACATAAAATTAATGAATGAAATTTAAACAGGCTCTATACTTGAAAAATGAAATTGAACTTGGATAAAATGATGAAACATTTTTAAAGATATATAAAAATTTATGTAAATAAAATGCACTACGTGTATACCGACCATCTGGGTTCGTATAATGTAATTATCAATGCAGCAGGAAATGTTGAAGAGCAATTAAATTTTGATGCATGCTTGCCCGTCCGTAATGAAATGAAGGCGGGGGGACGCAGGCGTAATGCAACCGACTGGAGTTACACTAATTTGCCAACTACATTTTTATTCGACCGTGGTTATACCGGGCACGAACATTTGGATGTATTTAATTTAATAAACATGAATGGACGTATGTACGACCCATTAGTTGGGCGTTTCCTTAGCCCCGATAATTATACACAAAGTGCTACCACGCAGGGCTTGAACCGCTACAGTTATTGCTTAAATAATCCATTAGCTTATACCGACCCAAGTGGGTATTTAGCTTATGGTGCAGGTATAACAGCCTTAAATGGGGGTAATTATGATGATGTGTTTGGCGGCATGGTTTCAGGTGCTGTTATGGGTGGGTTCTCAGGTGCTGCCGCAGGTGGTGTGAATGCTGCTTTTGGAGATTTTAGAGGTGTTGCGGGTGGTGGTTTGAAAAATGCATTGTATGAAGTTGGTTTTTCTTCAATTAAAGGAGGAGCATCTGGACTTGCTGCAGGTGGAGTAATGGCTGCAATGAATAGAGATGCCTCTTATTTATGGAAAGGAGCTGCTTATGGCGCAGCATTTGGCGCAGGGATGGCAGGAATGAGAATTGCAACAATGGGACCTACATTTATTCCAGACCCTGAAATATACTGCGATTTAGAGGATTATGGGCAAGTATATAGAAGCGGTTCTATATTCACTCCTAGAGGTGCTGGTATTACTTTAGGTCGAAATGTTGTGGTTAAATTAACAGGAAATACTGATTATGACAGGTATTTGCTTCATCATGAGACAGGGCACATTATTGACATCAATAAAATGGGGGCTTATGGATTTTATAGAAGAACGTTGTCGGAATACAGACAATATAGTTTAAAATATGTTTATGATACACCTGGTACATTAGAGTGGTCTGCGGAGTCACATGCATTTCAAAGACTTGGTTATATTTATAATTCATTTGGTAAAATTCAATATACATGGTAGCACAAAAAAAATATTTATCTAGGTATATAAAACTGTATTTGGTTTTGGCTTTGCTTATTCTGTTCATTTATTCTTGTGATTGCATACAACATGTTCAAGGTGTAATTATAGATTCATCGACAAAGGTTCCCGTTGATAGCTCAAGTATTACAAGATATTATAAAGGTGACACAGTGAATATTCACAATGGATGTTTGTATACTGATATAAACGGACGATTTGAATTTACAACAATGGCAGGCGGTTTATTTGGATGTCCTCGAATTAGGTTATTGATAAAAAAAGAAGGCTATGAGGCTTTAATTAAAGAATATCGGTCTTGTTGTACAGATAATGACACGATATTACTGAAAAGGACAATAAAAAAATAAGAAAAGTTATTGATAATGCTAGTTCGCCATCGTGCAGAATGATAAAATAAATATTAATTACCTGAATAAAACAAAAGCCCCGAATCTTTTTCATTTCGGGGCTTTCAATAAAATATAGGGATAGTCCTTTAATAAAAAGGGGGATATTTTATTTAAAGAATTCCTGATAACTTGTATCGGAAATTATTTTACATTTACGCTACCACAGGCATAGTGGGTATTTATGAAATGAAAAGCACAGGAATAAATAAAATGCACTACGTGTATACCAATCATCTTGGTTCGTATAATGTATACAGAATCTTAGCAGATTTGAAAAGCAAAATGTGCTTAGATTCTGTTATGCCGATTTATCCCGACTTATCGCGGATAGTGAATTTATGCAACCGAACTTGTGAGCTCATGAATACCTTATCGGTATAATTACCGATGCAAGCGGAAATGTTGAAGAGCAATTAAGTTTTGATGCATGCTTGCCCGTCCGCAATGAAATGAAGGCGGGGGGACGCAGACGTAATGCAAGCGATTGGAGTTATACAAATGTTCCAACATCGTTTATATTTGACAGGGGATATACAGGGCATGAACATTTGGATAATTTTGCGTTAATAAATATGAATGGGCGACTTTATGATCCAGCGATAGGGCGAATGCTTTGAGTAAAAAAGAAAACAATTTTATACGCTAATAAGGGAATTCAGAATTGAGATTTAGAATCATGAAATATATTCAAGATAATTATCTTTGTTGATTACAATAAATTTTGAGTCGGGATAAGTTTGTTTCCATGCAGCAGGAGTTTTGCATTTTGAAGTATTGTATTTAATTTCAAATGCAAATAATTTTCCATCGCGTTCTTCAATAAGGTCAATTTCCTGCTGGTCGTATGTCCTCCAGAAAAAATAATTTGAATGAACTTTCGAAAATTTCTGAAATTTAATTCTTTCGCTTATAATATAATTCTCCCATAATTGCCCTGTATCATTTCTTAATTCAAGTGTATTGAAATTTGAAATTACAGCGTTACGAATACCATTATACCAGAAATAATATTTTGAATTTTTTACAATTTCTTTTCTTAAATTTTTACTGAACCCGTTTAATTTAAAAATGATAAAAGTTTTTTCAAGCAGGTCTATGTAGCGTTCAACAGTATTACGGCTTAATGATACTTTTTGCCCTATTTCAGAATACGAGACTTCGCTACCTGTTTGAAATGCAAGCAAACGAAGAATATTAAGTATTTTGTAAGAGTTTTTTATATTATCCAATTCCAAAATATCTTTCAGTAAATATGAGTTAATAAGACTGTTTAAATATTCCTGTTTTTCGGCAAAACTTTTTAATAAATATGTTTCAGGATAAATTCCATAGATTAACTTATGTTCAAAATTAGCTTTTGATTCTATAATATTTTCATGTTTTTTTAACTCACATTGTGCAAATGGAAAAAGATTAAAGTTAATATTTCTGCCTGTAAGCGGTAGCGGTTCACCTAATTTCTATGATATATCAAATACTGATGAGCCTGTTGCAATAATAGTGAGCCCCGGTATTTCGTCAATCATCAGTTTAAGAATATTTCCTATTGAATTTATTTTCTGCGCTTCATCAATTATTAATAATTTATTTTTCCCGATTATATTTCGATAATTAGCAATGCTTCTTTTTTCAAGTAATGATGATGTTGTATAATCATCGCCATTTAATAATAAATAGGGTGTTTTAATTTCTTTGAGGATTTGTTTGATGAAAAAAGTTTTCCCTGTGCGTCTTGCGCCAAGTAAAACCAATACTTTTCCCGATTTTATCTTTTTTAAAAACTCATGTTTTATATATCTTTGTATAATCATTTTGTGTTAATTTATTTAATTAGATGAACAAATTCACATTAATTCATTCAACAAAACAAATAATAATGCATATTTCAGAAGTCAGAATGCAGAATGGAATTGGAAGTTTAAAATCAACAGTTATTAATAACTACAAATGACGATGAATGACTATGAACTATAGTGAAGCGTATGATAAAAATATCTTTGCGCCCTTTGTGTAAATTCTTTGTGTTTCTTTGCGGTTAATGGATAAGCAGATAAGGGAATTTAATATGCAGTATTCAGTCAACAGTTGGCAAATTACAATGTATGACTCTGCACGGCAAGCTAATGACTATTAATAAATGTCTGACAAATTTCTCTGTGAACCTTCGTGGAATCTTCGTGTAGCTCTGTGTAAAAAAAAAGAAAACAAGTTTATTAGATAACAAGGAAATTCAAAAGTTGGAAATCAAATAGCAGTCTTCGGTCATCAGTTAGCAATATTCAATCATGACTACTAATGACAATGAATGACAGCGCAGCGTAATAACTATTTAACAACAAATGACAAATGAGGTATAAGGGTATAAGGTATAAGGTATAAGGGTATAAGGTATAAAGTATAAGGGTATAAAGTAACATCAAGCCCCATTACGGTTAATAATACCAAACGCCAAACATTGAACATCAAACATCAAACGTCGAACATCGAACATCGAACGTCAAACGTCAAACTTAAAAACCTTACTTCGTTTTATCAGGAAAATCGGGTATTCCCGGAAGGTCTTTGTAATTTTTTAAATCTTCCAGAATTTGTTTTATCGCAGCATTAAGCTGTTCATCTTCGCCGCTGTATTCTTTTGCAGGGTCGTTGTCCACTTCAATATCAGGCTCTACACCATGGCCTTCAATAACCCATCCTTTGCCTTCGCTGCTGTAATGCCCGAATTCAGGGCGAAGCAGGTAGCCGCCATCCATCAATGGCAATGTGCCGCGTATTCCGATAACACCGCCCCATGTGCGTTTGCCAATAAGTTTACCGATGCCAAGCTTTTTGAATTTGTATGGGAACAAGTCGCCGTCTGATGCAGAGTAATTGTCAATTAAGCAAACTTTTGGTCCATATAAAACTGCTTCCGGACTTTTTTCCGGTGTGGTATTTCTCGACATGCCCATTATTTGTACCTCGCGTATCAGGCGTTCAATAATCATTGGTGAAACATTTCCGCCACCATTTCCGCGGTCGTCGATGATTAATGCTTTCTTGTTTAACTGCGGATAAAAATGTTTTACAAATTCATTCAAACCATCAACGCCCATGTCGGGAATGTGGATGTAGCCTACTTTTCCATCAGTTGCTTTATTTACATTTTCAATATTTTCCTGTACCCAATTGTAGTAATACAAATCGGATTCATCAGAAACAGGAACAACAATTTCTTTATGACATCCTTGTGTAGTCGATATTTTATTAATAGTCAGTTCAACTTGTTTATTTGCAGTGTTTACAAAAAGTTCGTAAATATCTTTTACATTTTTAGTTGATTTGCCGTTCACTTCAATAATAAAATCTCCTTCGTCAACATTAACACCAACGGCTGTTAGCGGTGATTTAGTTTTTGCATCCCAATTTTCGCCTTTTAATATTTTATCTATTTTAAAATATCCGCTTTCTGTGTCTTTGGTAATTTTAGCGCCAAGCAAACCTGTTTTGATTTTTGTAACTTCAGGAATGTCGCCGCCACCGGTATATGCATGACCAATATTTAATTCGCCAATCATTTCGCCAATGATGTAAGTTAAGTCAGCACGATGATTAACATAGGATACAAGAGGTTCATATTTGTCGTGCATCTTCTTCCAGTTCACGCCATGCATATCGGGGTCGTAAAAGAAATCGCGCATTTGCCGCCAGCTTTCTTCAAATATTTCTTTCCATTCCGCTTTTTTATCAACCCAAATATTCATATCGGAAAGATTTACATTATCTTTAAGTTCTATGTTCGACTTAGGTAAATCAATGATGTAGAAGCTACCATCTTTACTGACCAGCATTTTCTTTTTATCGAAACTTACTTCATAATCGTTGCATTCAATAATTTTATTTTCTTTCTTTTCTTTAAGATCAAAATCTTTTAAAGCTGCTGATTCTTTATCAGAGCGTGCCATGTAATAAACCTGGTCGCCAATTACATTTATATTCCAGTAGGTGCCAGCATCAATGGTAAGAACAACAATGCGGTCTTTTATTCCGGTAGTATCAATACCTGTATCGGTTTTTGTTTCCGATGGTTTATCCTTGCTGGCAGTATTGACAGTCATTTCATTTTTAACAGCTACTTCATCATTTTCGGGTTTAAGAGGATTGGGGACAGATTTGTTAAGTGTTACAAAATAGATTTTACTCATATTGGAATAAGCGTAATTCCATTCAACAGCGCTGTATGTGGGATTGAAGTCCCTGTTTGATACAAAGTATAAATATTTTCCGTCGCTGCTGAACGAAGGAGAACCCGATTCGTACCATTCATCAGTAACTGCACATTTCGATTGCGAATCAACATTGTACAAATAAATTTTGCTCATCGTTGATTTTACTGGACGCGTGTATGCTATCCATTTCCCATCGGGCGACCAGGTGTAATCAGTGAATTCCCAATCTTTGTCATAGTCAATTTGTGAAACTTTTTTTGTTTCAATGTCGACATATTGGAGGCGAAGTTTTTTATCGGCCCACATAATTTTTTTACTATCGGGCGACCATGCAAGCGCGTATTTGTATGTATCGGCATTCTTGGTAATTTGAACCGCCTTACCTTCGCCATTCTGCGGAATGATAAAAATTTCATCTTCGCCGGTTGTATCAGAAATATAAGCGATATATTTTCCGTCGGGCGACCATGCAACATTACGTTCGTGAACACCTGATGTTTGTGTAAGGTCGCGTGTAATGCCTGATTTTGCTGGTACGGTGAAAATGTCACCACGTGCATCAAAAGAAACTCTTTTGCCATCGGGCGAAACAGATGATGAATTGATGAACTTGGCTGCATCTTTAAGTTCATTGCGTCCGGTAACCTGGTCATCAGCAATAATGATTTTTATTTTTTCAGTTTTCTGTGTTGTGATGTCGAAAACATAGATGTAGCCGCCATTTTCAAAGATGATGGCATTATCACCTAATGATGGGAATTTAATATCGTATTCAGTGAAGTTGGTTATTTTTTTGGTTTCTTTGCTTTTGATGTCGTAACAAAAAAGATTCATTGTTCTGTCGCGGTCGGAAATGAAATAAATTTTATCACCAACCCACATGGGCATTATATCCTGAGCTTCGTTGTTTGTAATGTTCTCGGTTTTTTTTGTGGCGAAATCGTAAATCCATATATCATCGGCCATTCCGCCTTTATAATATTTCCATGTTCTGAATTCACGGAATACGCGGTTGTATGCGAGTTTTGATTTATCGGAATTGTATGAACAAAATCCACCACAGGGTAATGGGAGTTCGGTAGACATTCCGCCGCTTACATTTGAAAGAAATAACTGTCCTTTGAAATCGTTGAACGATTGTTTACGTGAACGGTAAACTATTGTGGAATCATCGCGCCATGTCATCACAATGTTGTTGGGGCCCATACGGTCCGAAACTTCATCACGACCAAGAGTGGCGGTATATGTTAATCTTTTGGGAATGCCGCCTTCGGCAGGAATCGTATACACTTCAGTGTTTCCATCGTACTGACCGGTGAATGCAATTCGTTTTCCATCGGGTGAAAAGCGTGCAAACATTTCATATCCTACGTCGCTGGTTATTTTACGGGCAACACCTCCGTTTTTTTCAACGGTATATAAATCGCCTGCGTAGCTGAATACAATTTGATTTCCATGAATTGCCGGAAAGCGCATCAAACGGGCTTCCTGCTGTGCTGCTGAAGTTAATATTATAAAAGCAAATAGGCTGAAGAAAAATATTTTTTTCATTTTTTATAGTTTTTATGATGAGCAAATGTAAAAATTATATTGAACAAAATTATAGTATAACAATTAGTGAAACTTTCATTTCAATATCGTAATTATAAAATTAAATCAGGTATAAAGTTATAGAGAGAATGCAAATTTATACCGACAGAAAAAAGGTTTGCAAAAATATTTTTGTTTTCTGTACGGTATAACTAGTTCTAAACAGTTTTGCTTTTGCAAACCTGATAAGAACGAGTATATATTCACTGCTTTCCGTCGAATTATTTTTCGTACCTGTGACATTTTTTTAGCCTCTTTAGAAACAGCATATTTGTATAAAGTAAAATGATAACAACATATAAGTCCTGACCACATTGCTATCAGGCAGGTATAACTGAACATGGAGTATTTTGCTTTTACAAACTTGCCAGGATTCAGTTTATATTGAATAATTTTTTAATTTTGCAAATAAACTTTTTAAATGAATAACCATATTTTAAATTAATTACTCCCTATTTGATATGAATACTTTCAAGGAATATGGCAGCGTTTTTTAATTCATTAATACGAAACGTTAAATTCCTTTTCTAAAGAAAAAATAAATTTACTTTTTTATATAAACTTTTTTTATGAATTCAAAAGATTTAAAATTTAATTCCAAACTCATTCATGCAAGTCATTTTAATGACCAGTTTGGAAGTGCAACAGTTCCTATTTATCAGACTTCAACATTTGCATTTGAAAATGCTGAACATGGAGCAAAATGTTTTTCGGGCGAGTCAAAAGGTTTTATTTATACCCGCATTGGTAATCCAACTGTACGTTCGCTTGAACAAATGGTTGCTGAATTGGAAAATGGTTACGATGGAATTGCTACAAGCTCCGGAATGGGCGCTGTTACTACAATATACATGGCATTATTAGGACAGGGGATGCACATGGTAAGTACTGATGCAGTTTACGGCCCTTCGCGTGTGGTAATGGAAACCATGTTTGCAAAATTTGGAGTGGAGTCAACATATGTAAACACATCTAAAATTGAAAATGTAATAAAAGCAATAAAACCAAACACCAAGGTTTTATACCTCGAAAGTCCCGCCAATCCTACAATGGATATTACCGATATTAAAGAATGTTCGCGCATTGCTCATGAAAAAGGAATATTGGTTGTTGTAGATAATACCTTCTGTAGTCCTTATTTACAAAGACCACTGGATCTTGGCGCCGATGTTGTGTTTCACAGTATGACAAAATTTATCAACGGTCATGCCGATATTGTTGGAGGTATCATTGTTTCTAAAGCTGCTGAAGTATATAATCGTATTCGTTCAGCAATGATAAATATGGGCTGCTGTATTGACCCACACCAGGCTTATTTGGTGATACGAGGGTTGAAAACACTTGGTATTCGCATGGACCGTTCACAGGAAAATGCAATAAAAATTGCTGAGTACCTCGAGAAACATCCTAAAGTAGAATGGGTAAAATATCCCGGGTTGAAATCACACCCGCAATATAATCTTGTTGAAAAGCAGATGGCAGGTCCCGGTTCAATGATTAGTTTTGAACTTAAAGGCGGAGTTGAAGCAGGAAGAATTTTAATGGATAATGTAAAAGTTGCTATTCTTGCAGTTTCGCTTGGTGGTGTTGAAACATTGATACAGCATCCGGCATCGATGACTCATTCAAAAATGAGTAAGGAATCAAGGATACAATCCGGAATTACCGACGGGCTTGTAAGATATAGTGTTGGTATTGAAGATTTAAGCGACCTTATTAGTGACCTGGAACAAGCTTTGAATAAAATTTGATTTTGAAATTTTTAATGTTTGCTTATATTTGCATTATAATAATTTAATTATTTGTCAATTTATAAATAAGTTCGATCAATAAAATTGCAAGATATACGCGGAATTTATAAATTATAATTTTGCTTATTTACTGTTTAATTTTTTCTGGTTTAACAATATGAATCAGGCATTAATTAAGTTCTTTTCCGGTTTATTCCGGTAATAAATAAAGCTCTTTGTGAGTTATTTAATTTAGAAAACCAAAACTTTAATTAGTATTAATTTTTATTGTATGGAAAAAGATGACACTCAGAAATTGGATAATGAGAATTCGATCCAAAATGAAAATGTAAATGATTCATTTCAGGTTGAAACAAAAAATGAAAATGCAGATGTTGCAGTTTCTGAAAATAGTCCTGCCGAATTAGAGATTCAACCTGAAGAAACCGAAAAACTTATTAGCGATATAGAACAGCAGCATGAAGGTGTTGTTGTGAATAAGGATTATGACAATATGTCGAGAGAGCAGCTGGCTGTAGTTCTTGAAGATATCGTTAAAACGGATGATGTTAACACTATCAAAACAGATATTGCACTCATTAAGGTTTCTTTTTTGAAAAAAGAAAAAGAAAACACCGAAGTATTATTAAATAAATTTATTGGCGACGGTGGGAAAAAAGAAGATTTTTCTCATGTGCCCGATAGTTTTTCAGAACGCTTTAATGCTGCATTCGAAATATATAAAGATAAAAAAACGCGTCTGAACGAAGAACTGGAAAAACAAAAACAGGAAAACCTGAAAATTAAAATTCAGATTCTTGATGAGCTGAAACTTCTGGTTGAATCGGAAGAAGAACTTAAGAAAACATATGATGCATTTAAAACCCTTCAGGAACGCTGGAAAGAAATAGGTCTTGTTCCGAAAACTGAAATCAATAACCTGTGGCAGAATTACAATTATCTTGTAGAAAAATTTTTTGATAAGGTTAAAATCAACAAGGAACTTAAAGACCTTGACCTGAAAAAAAACCTGGAAGCAAAAATTGACCTGTGTGAAAAAACAGAAGAATTATTACTTGAAACGTCTGTTTTAAAATCGTTCAGGCAGCTACAGAAATATCATGAAATGTGGCGTGAGATAGGTCCCGTTCCTCAGGATAAGAAAGATGAAATATGGGAACGCTTTCGTAATACAACCGAAAAGCTCAATGAACGTCGCAGAGAATATTATTTAAAACTTAACGAAGAGCAGGAAAAAAATAAAGATACCAAAACCGCTCTTTGCGAAAAAGCGGAACAGGTTGCTGAAATAATTTGTGCTACAGCAAAGGAATGGCAGGAACAAACAACCATTCTTAATGATATGTTGCAATCATGGAAAACCATTGGCGCTGCAGCAAAGCAGGAAAATGATGATTTGTGGAAACGTTTTAAAACAGCTATTGATAATTTCTTTAATAATAAAAAGGAATTTTTTGGTAAGTTGAAAGATGAACAGATCAATAATTACAATCAGAAACTCAATCTTTGTTTACAAGCAGAAGCTGTGAAAATCAGTACCGAGTGGAAACGTGCTACCGACGACCTTATCCGGCTGCAACACGAATGGAAAAAAATAGGACCGGTTCCCAAAAAATATTCCGATAAAATATGGAAACGATTCAGGGCTGCATGTGATGAATTCTTTAATAATAAATCATCATACTATTCAAACATCGATGCTAAAGAAGAGGAAAACCTTAAATTAAAGAATGAGTTGTTGGAACAACTTAAGAATTATCAGTTTGGCGAAGATAATAATGAGAACCTTAAAATTATAAAAGACTTTCAGCGCAAGTGGATGGAAATTGGTCATGTTCCTGTTAAGTTTAAAAATGACCTTCACCGTGAATTCCGCGATGCTGTAGATGCACATCTTGATAAATTAAAGATTAGTACAGTAGAAAAAAATACGATTGGTTTTAAATCGAAATTTGAGAACATTGCTCATAATCCCGGCGCAAACCAGGTTATTTTTAAAGAAAAATCATTCATCATAAATAAAATAAATGCTTTGAAGAATGATATTAAAGTTTGGGAAAACAATATTGGGTTCTTTGCTAATTCAAAAAAAGCAAATGTTCTGAAAGAAGAATTTTTAAATAAAATTGAAAAAGCAAAAATGGATATAAAAGTACTTGAGGAAAAGTTGAAGTTTTTGAGGGAAGTGAAATAAGAGGAGTAGTAAGCCGTCTGCTGTGACGGAGTTCAAGTATTAGGAAATAAAAAAGCGTGAGGGCGCTGCGGCTTTGCCGCAGCGCCCTCACGCTTTTTGTAATATCAATTACGAAATCAAATTTCAAACATTTGTTTTATCTCGGAATAGTACATTCGTCCGCTTACAAGCTTGGTTTGGGCTTTATCGTTCATGATAAAAACAAACTTGCCCTTAAAATATTTATGTATTTCCTTAACATGATCGCGGTTTATCAATATCGATTTTGAAATCCTTAAAAAATCTTTTTGAAGTTTTTGTGAGAGATGTGATAACGTTTGGTCAGTAATAAACGTTTCGTTATTCTGGTTATAAAAATTCACATACTTTTCATTAGCTATAAAATAAATGATATCTTCAATTTTTACCGGGATGATTTTATTTCCTAATTTATGCGCAATGCTTGTAACTAAAGGCGTTTTCAGGTTTATTTGTTTGATGTTTTCGTAAAGTTCATTATTGTTTCCATTACTTATTTTTTCAATTTTCTGAATAGTAAGTTGAAGTCTTTCGCTTTCTACTGGCTTTAACAAATAATCAACAGAGTAGGTGTTGAATGCTTCAAGAGCATACTGGTCGTAAGCGGTACAAAAGATCACAAAAGGTTTGTGTTCCAGGTCAGCAAGCATGGTAAAAACATTTTTCCCCGGCATTTGTATGTCGAGGAAGATAATATCGGGTTTTTCTTTTTCAATTTTTTCAAATGCTTCATCACCATTCACTGCTTCCCCGCAAACATTA
The DNA here is from genome assembly GCA_035353855.1 of Bacteroidales bacterium. Taxonomy (NCBI): domain Bacteria; kingdom Pseudomonadati; phylum Bacteroidota; class Bacteroidia; order Bacteroidales; species Bacteroidales bacterium. The sequence goes on from DAOQAK010000023.1 coordinate 51,457, forward strand.
AACTGGTTTTGATAATCGTTCAGAAGGCGCATCATTCGTTGTCTTGCCGGTTTCTCATCATCAATGATTAAGGTTTTCCAAGGCTTTTTCATACTCGTTAAAATTATTTTGAAAGTGTAATTACTAATTTTTTTTCAGGCTGATTGATAAATCCGATCTCGAATGGTTTTTTATAAAGCAGTTTGAATTTCTCATAAGTATTCTGCAATCCGTATCCTGAGATAAGTCCACCGGGAAATTCCGGACCGTTGTCAAAAATTTCAATAACTACTTTTTGTTCTTTTTCAAATATTCTTATTTTGATAATCCCTTTTCCGGTAATCTTTGAAATGCCATGTTTTACTGCATTTTCGGTCAACGGTTGTAAAATGAATTTCGGGATTTTAAAATCATACAAATCGTTTTGCACTTCAATATGATATTCCAATTTATCTTCAAAACGGTTTTTCTCAACTTCAAGATAAATCTCGGTCATTTCAACTTCTTCTTTAATTGTGGAATAGTGATTATCTTCTTTGTTGATGTTGTACCGGAATAATTTCGAAAGTGATAATGCCATTTTTTCAGTTCTTGCGGCATCAATATACGCCAATGATGCCAATGAGTTTAGCGCATTGTAAAGAAAATGCGGGTTAATACGTGCCTGCAAAGCATTCAGGTCGGATTTGAATTTTAATTCTTTTTGTTTTGACAGTTCCAGTTCTTTTTCCTGCAATAGTCCTGAGATTTTATTTTTTTGAAAACGCTCGTAAATGCGGTATAATGTAATTAAAAATGGTACTATTAATATTTTCCAGTCAACTATTGAAAGATAAACAATCTCAGGTGCAAAAAATAAATACATAAACTGGTAGGCAAGCCAGATACAGAAGAATGAAAAAAATAAATTTAAAATAATAACAAGCCATTTAGTTTTAATTTTATTCAAAAATGTATCGAGAGCAAGAAATAATAACCCTATAATTATAAAAAACGGAATGAAGAATACTTCAAAAATGAGCAAAACTCCTGCTTCATGGAAATCACCATAAACAAATTTTCCGATAAGTAGAAGTAATATTGTAATTGTTGGTACCTGCGCAATTAGTGTAGCTTCGATAATTCTTCTTATTATTTTTGATTTTATTTTACCTACTCTGAAATTAAAACCGTAATAATTATATATTTCCGAAAAAATAAATAAAATGCAACCTGTTAAAAATAAAACGAAAAAGAATAACCCGCTTTTATCTTCATAATAAGTGTTGGGGGCGTCAATTATAATATTTTGTACTTCATATTCACCGCCTATAGAATAAAGAGTTTTAAGCAAGTATTTGTCGTATGAAGATAAACTGTCGCTATAATTAAAAATTGAACCAGCAACATTATTATTTTTAAATTCTCCAAGCAATCCTATGATATCTCTTTTAATAATTAACGGCCTGTTTTCTGTATCAATATCTGGGTTGATATACATTTTACATGCAGTATGAAAAGGGAAGAATATATTTTTTTCAACAAATTTATAACCTCCGTCGATTTCTTTAAATACATTTTTAATTAAACTTGAATCATAATCTCTTTTTATAGAATCAAATTTTAGTATTAGTGAAGGTTGATGATCAACAATTTTAACTTTTATGGTTTCTAATAAACTATTGAGTTCTGTAGCAAAATCAGTTATAACTTTAACATCTTCTTTGCTTGGATGACCTTCAATTTTAATTCTCAGATCATTTTTCATTAAATTCAAATCGTATGTATAAGGCTTGAATGAAACCGTTTTTCTAATGAATTCGTTGTTGTAGTTGTCAATTACTTTATATGTTTGAGAGGGGACAACCCGTAAAGTTCTATCAGGGTTTTGAACAACAATATTTTCAATATAAAATTTTTGCCCAACATCTAATTTTTGTAAATGTTTTAATATGTTTTGAGAAAATATGGAATCTTTTGACTCAACCTCATATAAATCGCCATGCTCATTAAAAGTAATTGTAAAAGAAACAATTTTAAAATTTGAAAATTTATTTTTTACTACAAATTTTTTAGATTTTATTAAAGAATTTATTTCAATAGCTCCATCCCATTTATTCTCATCTATATCTAAATATACTTTTGGTTCGGGAATTGGAAATATTTGTAGAGGAAAGCATACTTTTTCATTAATGCATAAAGTGCTATTACCTATTTTATTTGGTGTAATGTTAAACCATCCATTTTTTATAGGTTCAATTTTTCCATAATCGTATCCGAAAAAGTACATTTCTTTTGGGTCGTCAGCTTCGATTTTTATTGTTGACGTTATGGAATAATATAAATTACCGCCCAATATACTTACTTTATACCCTTTCCAATGGTATGATGTCCAAATTGTATCATTACTTGAAGCAAACGATAATTGTGTATTTATTAAGATGTAAAGGAATATTATATTAAAGATTTTAGATTTCATTGTTTTTAGATTTGATATTATTTAAATTTCAAGAAACAACAGTATTAATGCTAAATATGTATTTTCCTTAAAAGTTGAATTATTATTTATTATAGCCATCTGAATTTGATTTCGTATCTGGCTTTTGAATTACTTGTAAATTGAAACTAACTTTTTTATTAATCAAAAGAGTAGTAGAGCCTGTTTTTTTTGGTGTAATATAAAACCAACCGTTTTTTATAGGTTCAACAACACCATCTTCATATCCGAAAAAGTACATTTCTTTTGGGTCGTCAGCTTCAATTTTAATAATTGTTTTTATATTGTAATACAAGTTACCACCCATTACGCTAACTTTATAACCATCCGAATGATAAGATGTCCATGTAGTATCGTTATTTGATGCATTTGTTTTTATCAATAGTTCGTTAATTTTTTTATACGTTTTAACAAGCAATTTTACCAAG